>JAFZXW010000219.1 GCA_017616575.1 Candidatus Methanomethylophilaceae archaeon | reverse complement strand
GGTTCTCGTGGAGGACCATGTCGTTGGTCTCTAGGACCTCTTTCAGCTCGATCACTCGGCCCACCTCGGATCCTGTACATCATGTCGAAGATGTCCTCGCGCTGGGCCTTGATGATGCACCCGATCTCGCGCCCGACCTTGTCCAGGCCTTCAGCCATGGACGCGAAGGTGCCGGAGTACCCGTCCATGTCCACGATCATCATCATGTTGATGAACTCCTGGACCGTGGTCTGTTTGATATCGAGTATGTTGATGCCGTTGTCGGCGAAGTAGGTGCAGACCGCGGCTATCAGTCCCACCCTGTCCTTTCCCGTTAGGGTCACTATCACTCTGTTCAATCGATTCGCCTTCCAGATCTTGACTGTCTCATGAGGGCGTACTCCAGGGAGTCCTTAAGGGCGTCCAGGCTCGCCTCGATTATGTTCACGGACACGCCGACGGTGGTCCATTCCTCGCGGCCGTCCGTGGATTTTATAAGCACGCGGACCCCCGTGCCGGTGCCGGAGCCCTCGTCCAGCACCCTGACCTTGTAATCCGTCAGCCTGACGTTCTCCAATTCAGGGAAGAAGCATCTGAGGCCCTTGCGGAGAGCGTTGTCCAGCGCATTGACCGGGCCGTTTCCGTCCGCCGCGGTGTGCTCCGTCCTCCCTTTCCTGTCCGAGACCTTGATGCTCGCCTCCGACAGCGTCCCGCCCTCGCGGTCGTCGTCGGTGTACACCCTGAACCCGGTGACGTCGAACATCGGCTCCATCTCGCCTCTGAGCCTCTTCACCAGGAGCTCGAAGCTCGCGTCGGCCCCTTCGAACTGGTATCCGCGGAATTCCAAGTCCTTCACGGCGTCCACGATCCTCTCCCTGTCGTCGCCCTGCTCCAGGCCCAGGCGCCCGAGCTTCTCCGAGATGCTGGCCCTCCCGGCCATGTCCGAGACCAGTATCCTCCGCACGTTCCCGACGGACGCGGGGTCTATGTGCTCGTAGGTGCGCGGGTCCTTGGAGAGGGCGGAGACGTGCATCCCGCCTTTGTGGGCGAATGCGCGCCCTCCGACGTAAGGCATTCCTGGATTCGGGACCATGTTGGCCACCTCCCCGACGTATCTGGACAGCTCCGTCACCGATGAGACGTCCACGTCTCCCAGGTCCATCCCCATCTTCAGGGACAGGTTGGGGACCAGGGTGCAGAGGTTGGCGTTACCGCATCTCTCCCCGATTCCGTTGACGGTCCCCTGGACCATCATGCATCCGGCCTCCACTGCGGCTATCAAGCAGGCGACGGCGAGGTCGGAGTCGTTGTGGCAATGGACCCCCATGGGCGCCGACGCCCTTTCGATGGCCGACTCCGTAGCGACGCGGACCATCTCCGGAAGGGTGCCGCCGTTGGTGTCGCAGAGGACGGTCCAGTCTGCCCCGGCGTCCTCGGCAGCGCGCAGGACCTTGAGCGCGTATTTCGGGTTGCTTGCGAAGCCGTCGAAGAAGTGCTCTGCGTCGAACACGACGTTCTTCCCCGCGTCCTTCAGGAAGGATATGCTCTCTTCGACCAGGCGCATGTTGTCGTCGAGGCCGATCCCGAGGGCCTCCGTGACGTGGAAGTCCCATGCCTTCCCGAACAGGCAGCACCATTCCGTGCCGCATTCTGCAAGGGCCTTGAGGCCGGCGTCCTTCTCGGCGGGGGTCCCGGGGCGGCGGGTGCTTCCGAATGCCACCAGCTTGGATTTGGTTAGGCGCAGCTCCGACGCGCGGGAGAAGAACTCGTCGTCCTTGGGGTTGGAACCAGGCCATCCGCCTTCTATGAAGTCCGCCCCGAAGGCGTCCAGCCTCCTGGCTATGTCGAGCTTGTCGCCGCAGGAGAACGATACGCCCTCGGTCTGGGCGCCGTCCCTGAGGGTGGTGTCGTAGACGTAGACCCTGGTCATGTCGTCCTTCTCTGCATAATGGCCATGAGGTCGCTCAATATCGCCGAAGCGGTCTCGGCGCCTCCGGCCCCCCTTCCGGAGACCGTGACGGGGCCTGCCAGGTCGGTGACGATCTGCGCGGTGTTCAGGGTCCCGGAGATGCTCAGGGGGTGGCCTTTGGGTATGAGCCTGGGGCCGACCTCCAGCTTGTTGTCGCTGACCTCGCCTATGAGCCTTATCACCATGTTGCGGGAGGCCGCCATGGACACCGCCTCCTCGGTGATAGATGTTATCCCGGTTATCTTCACGTCGTCGAAGGTGACGCTCCTCCCGAAGACCGCGTTCGCGAGTATGGCGACCTTGCACGCGCTGTCGTACCCTTCGATGTCGTTGGTCGGGTCGGTCTCCGCGTACCCCATCTGCTGCGCCTCCTTGAGGGCCTGGTCGAAGGGCTGTCCCTTGTCCATCTTGCTGAGGATGTAGTTGCAGGTGCCGTTGAATATCCCGCGTATGGAGATTATCTTCTCGCCCATCAGGTCCCCGGTGCACAGGTTGATGATGGGCATGGCCCCTCCGACGGATCCTTCGAACCGGAGCATGCACCCGTTCTCCTTCGCGAGCCTGACGAGCTCGGCGTATTTCAGGGCCAGAGGGCCCTTGTTGACTGTTATGACGTCCTTCCCGCGTTTCAGCGCCGCGGTTATGTTGCCAAGGCCGGCGCCGCCTGTCTTGACGTCGGTGGGGCTTACCTCCACCAGGACGTCGTACTCGGCGTCCTCCAGCACC
>JAFZXW010000013.1 GCA_017616575.1 Candidatus Methanomethylophilaceae archaeon | reverse complement strand
TGATCAGAGGGAGGTCCATCGAGGGCGTGGTCGCGGCATCCCTGTACGCCGCCTGCAGGCAGTGCGGGGTCCCCAGGACCTTGGACGAGGTCGCCGGCTCCAGCCGCGTCGGAAGGAAGGAGATCGGGAGGACCTACAGGTTCATGACCCGCGAGCTCAAGCTGAAGCTGATGCCTACCAAGCCCCAGGACTACGTCCAGAGGTTCTGCTCCGAGCTCAAGCTCACCGGGGAGGTCCAGAACAAGGCGGCCGAGATCCTCAAGGACGCCTCCGAGAAGGAGCTCACCTCCGGAAGGGGCCCTACCGGCGTCGCCGCCGCGGCGATCTACATATCGTCCATCCTCTGCGGCGAGAGAAGGACCCAGAGGGAGGTCGCCGACGTGGCCGGGGTCACCGAGGTCACCATCCGCAACCGCTACAAGGAGCTTACCGACAAGCTCGGGATCGACATACAGCTCTGAAACCATTCCCCCGGGGCCCCCCGGGGATTCTTTTCTCAAGGCCTGAACCACTGGAACTCGAGATACTGGACGCCCTTGCGGACCACCTTTCCGAAAAGTATCTCCTTCTTGACGCCGCCGGACAGCCTCACAGTCTTCGACACCTCCGCCCACGTGCGGATGACGCCGTCGCCGATCGCATGAACCAGGTACCTTGCATGGCAGTCGTCCGGCGACGAGGTGTACACGCGGAAATGGTTTCCGTACTTGAACCCGGACTTCACGACCATCCCCCTGTCCCTGAGGTCGGAGTACACCTTCAGACGCGCGGGGAAGCCCTCCTGCACCGAGGAGCTGAAATCCCTCAGGGCCTCGAAGGGCACCGGGCCCCCGTCGGGGGAGAACACGGACAGCCTCCCCCTGGACAGCAGGAAGCACCCCTCGGTCAGGGAAAGCTGGGTGAAGCCTCCCACGGTCTTCCCGAAGAAGCCGCCGGAACGGAGGGCCTCGGCGTCCTCCAGGTCGTATACGAAGATCCTGTCGCGTACCAGCCATCCTTCGGGGACAATCCCAGAATCGGACAGGAAAACCTTCCCGGAGGGGTCGCGGAGGCTCATCCGGTAATACGTGACATCGCCCTCCTCGTCGGCCACCCCGTACAGCACCTTCCTCCCGCGGGAATCGGCATCCATGACCTGCGATATAAGGTCATAGATCTCGAACACGGCGCTCTCGGACACCGCCTTCACATAATATTCGGGACGGGAGTTGCTGAGGGTCATCCCTCTGGGGAACACCGTAAGGTCGAACTCCCCGGACTCGGACTTGACCACGAAGCCCCTCTGTCTCAGATCCCTGTACACCAGGTACCTTATGTCGAAATCCTCGTAGATCGCGGCGGAATGCATGAAGAGCTCGCCGAAGGACGCCTTCTCGCCCCCCGACTCCACCTCCAGCCTCCCGCACTCGAAGAGGTAGGTGGCCTCCACGAGGTCCAGGTCGACCCCGCCTCCGCTGCGCGGATAGCCGTAGTTGCCGCGGGTGTACAGGCGGCCCCCCTCGCTCGGGTCGCGGACCTCGACGATATCGTCCACAAGGATCCCTGTCATCCGCCGTCCATGCAGGACGGGATATGTAAAAGGACCGCCCGAAAGTCAGGTCGGAAATAGAAGTCGCTCGCGGAGGGAGGTGATGGGGACCACGTACACACCGTCCTCGCGCCTGTAGGCGTACTTGCAGACCCCGCATATCACGCACAGGAGACATGGGGTCCTGCCGCCCTTCTCCTCGAACATCCTGGAAATCCTAAGCAAATTCGCGGCGGCGTCTTCCAGCTGGTTCTGCCCCAGCCTTATCTCGAACATCCCCCACCTGCCGTCGTGCAGCTCGACTATCGCGTCCGCCTCGTTCCCGCGGTCGTCGCGGTAATGGAAAAGGGCTCCGCCGTCCGCCTCGGAATACACCCTGAGGTCCCTCTCGCACATGGCCTCGAACATTAAACCGAACGTGTTCACGTCCTTGATTGCCGATTCCACCGTCATCCTCAACGCAGAGAAGGAGAGCGAAGGGTCGGCCAGATGCCTCTTGGGGCTTTTCCCAACGCGCACGGAGGAGCGCAGGTTCGGATCGAATGCGGGCTGCGACCAGACCATGTTGAGCCTCTCCAAGGCCTGCATGTAATCGTCAAAAGTCGACGACCCTATGTCCTCGTCGTCGAACTCCTTCATGTCCCGTCTCAGCGTGGTCCCTTTGACCACCGTGGACTCGTTGCGGGCGAGGGCGCGTATGAGCATCATCATCTTCTTCGGGTCCCTCCTGACCCCGTCGACGCTCACCACGTCTTTCTGGCACAGGGAATCCAGATATGCGCGGTTGGCCGTCCTCGGATCGACGCCGTCCATTAGGTTGGAAGGCCATCCTCCCCTCTCCACCAGGCGGACCAGCTATTCCAGGCGGACTTCTCTAGGCAAGACGCGTAAGGGCTTTCCGTCGAAAAGGTCCATCAACGAAACGGACCCGTCCGAGTCCCCCGATTCATAAAGAGACATCGTGCAGAGCTCCAAAGGGGCTATGCGCCCGATGCCGCTGTGAAGGATCCTCCCCTCCGCCTCCTTAGATACCGAATACGACCCGCAGAGGATGTACTCCCCCTTCCTCCCGGAGCGGTCCACGGCGAAACGCACGTCGTCCCACAGCTCCGGCACGCCCTGCCACTCGTCTATCAGGCGTGGGCTCTCCCCCTCGAGGGCTATGGCCCTGTCCACCCTGACCGCCCTGACGGCTTCGCTGTCGAGCTGGATCTCGCTCGCGCTATGGTTCCTGCTGAGCCAGGTCTTGCCCGAGTTCTTCGGCCCCTTCACGTAGACGGCGCCGAACGTCCTCAGATACAGGTCCATCTTCCTGTCCTGCATCCTTTCCATGTATCCGTCGGGTCTGAGGGTCATGAAGCTCCGATTGACGTCCAGCATTATTAAAACATGGGTTTTTCGGACTATTTGCCAAGAGATTTTCGATGATTCTGCCATGGGTTTTTCGGACTATTTGCCAAGAGATTTTCGATGATTCTGCCATG
>JAFZXW010000218.1 GCA_017616575.1 Candidatus Methanomethylophilaceae archaeon | reverse complement strand
CCAGGTCAAGAAGGGCGACAAGCTCCCCACGCCGTTCATCGAGTGCACCACTAAGCTGGAGGCGCACGACGAGAACCTCACCGACGAGGAGGCCAAGAAGATGGCCGGGCTCTCCGACGCCGAGTACGAGGAGATCAAGGCCACCGTCCTCAAGATCGACGCGATAATCGCGGAGGAGGCCGGGAAGCGCAACCTCATCCACTGCGACGGGAAGAAGGAGTTCGCCTACGACAAGGAGAGGAGGCTCATGGTGGTCGACACCTTCGGCACCCTCGACGAGGACCGCTGGTGGGACGCGGAGGAGTACGCCAAGGGGAACATCGTGGAGCTCTCCAAGGAGTTCGTCCGCCAGTATTACCGCGAGACCGGGTATCACGCAGCCTTGTACGCCGCCCGCGACGCAGGCAGGCCCGAGCCCGACATACCTCCCCTCCCCCGGGAGATCATCGACCGCGTGAGCAAGCTCTACGTCGACATGTACGAGAGAATCACAGGGGAGAAGTTTTGAAAACGGTTTGATCGGAGCGGCCTCGGAAGAGGTCCACTCCGACCATCTTCTCGTCCTCGGGGCAGTCCAGGTCGTCGTCGACGGACTGTACCGAGTACTTCATGCCGGCGACCTTCCCTGGGGCGTGGCAGAGCCGGTAGTTGGGGCAGTCCAGCCTTTCGCATTTGGACTCCTGGTAGGTGATCATGCTGCCCTCGATCGCCTGCTTCTTGGGGACCGCGGCCTTGGTGGGGATCTTCTCCACCACGGCGGCGACCACCTTGTCGTCCAGATACTCGTGGCATTCATGGAGCTGCGGCCGGATCTCCACGACCCTGTATTTGGAACCGGGCTCCAGATTGAAGCACACGCCTTTGAGCTTGCATTCCTTGCAGTCGTTCATCGGGCCGACGAAGTAGAACTCCTTGCCGACCACGGCCTGCGGCTCTCCTAGAAGCGTAATAAGCACCATGTGTCCCTCAGATGACGCCTGTGGTCCTGGCGGCCACCTCGGCTACCTCCTTGCTGATGCCGGTGGTGCCTAGTATGGTGAACCTGTCTGACCTTATCTCGTGGGCGTGGACCATGGCGTCGATGAGTTCCTCGTCCGTGACCCCCAGCCCCTTGGCGGTGGTGGGGGCCCCAATCTGGCGCAAGGCGTCCCTGATCTTCTTCCAGTCACCTCCGTGGAGGAACATGGTCATGATCGAGGCCACCCCGCACTGCTCTCCGTGCAAGGCGCGTCCGGGGCATGTGAGGTCGAGCATATGGGATATCATGTGCTCCGCGCCGCTGGTGGGCCTGGAGCTCCCGGCGATGCTCATCGACATCCCCGAAACAATGATGGGCTTTATGGCGAGCCAGACGCCCGTCTCGAGCCCGGGCCTTATCTTGTCTGAAGCGTAAATTATGGATTCCGCCGCGTAATGCGAAAGGGTGTGGGCGGTGCCGCTGAAGCTTTCGTTCTTCAGCCTGACGGCGAAGTCCCAGTCCATGAGTGCCGAAAGGTTGGACACGACGTCCGCGCATCCCGACGCGAGAAGCCTGTACGGCGCCTTGGCGATGACCGCGGTGTCGGCTATGATCCCCATCGGCGACCCGGACTCTATGGATTTCGACCCGGTAGGCATCTTCAGCGAGGCCCTGTTGGACGCGATGCCGTCGTGCGAGGCGGAGGTAGGGATGCTGATGAAAGGGATCCTGAGGTTCTTGGAGACGACCTTGGCGATGTCGATCTTGCTCCCGCCTCCCACGGCCACTATGAACCTGGACCCGAACTCCTCGATGCGTTCCTGGGTGGCAGCGACGTTCTCCATGGTCGCCTCCCCCACTATGCAGGTGTCGATGTCGTAGCCGTCCATGTAGCTGAGCACGTCCTTGCCGGCCGCCCTCATGGTCTTGTCGCCGGAGATCACGGTCGCGACTTTGCCAACCTGCAGCCCGTCGCACATCTCCCTGACGGACCCCAGGACGTTATGGCCTGCGATCACGTTGCGCGGGAACTCCGCTACTTTCCATTTCATGAAATCCTCGGCCATTGCGCACCCCTTAACCGCAACCGTATCGCGGATGTGACATAAAGACGTTGCATCGGGCGAATCGTTTATCCGTTCGTCGTCGATGCGGAGCCATGGGGTTGGAGTCTCTTTCCAGGGCGGTTTCCGTCGTATGGCTGGCCATCCTGGTCCTGAGGCTCGTCCTGACGGCGGTCCCGTACATGTCCACCCCGGAGGGGAAGACCTTCATGACCGTGGTCAACGTCGTCCTGATAGGCGGGCTGGTCCTGATAGGCGCCATTCTGGGCAGGAGGCTGTTCAGGTACGCGGCCGCCAAGGCGGACAAGGAGGGACACTGCCAGCAATGCTATGCGAAGGTCGATCCCGGGGCCCAGTTCTGCCCTGTCTGCGGTAAGAAAATCTGACGCGGGAGTCCCCGTACCCTCCCTCGCCGGCTCCGGCCAGTGCGCGGTAGTGACGGTGCGGTATGACCGTAGGATGTGACCGTGGGGGCGTATGCGTAGACATCCGGCCCTTCAGATCCATAGTGCCGCTTAAGCCCGCGGCAGGGCTGCACTCGCTCCGGAGACGGTTACCGTCCCGTGTCAGATCAGCTCGGTGGTCCAGTTGAGCTCCTGTATCGCGTTGTCCGTCTCCCGGATCTCCTTGGATATGGCGTCGACCTTCTTCCTCAGGTCCTTGACGTCGACAGTGCTTTTTATCCTGATGTCGGAGGACGCCCTGCGCTCGGTCCTGTTGCTTGCGTCGTTCAGGAAGGACTGGAGCGTCTCGCATTTCCTGGTGAGGACGTCCCTCCGCGCCAGCAACGCGGTCAGGGTGGAGCCGTCCTTGGCTATTGTGCGGCTGTTGGTGATATTGATCCTGCGGATGAGGTCCTCCATGGTCCTGGTGACCTCGTCGAGCTCCGCGAGGAGAGCCACCGGGTCCTCGCTGGGGGAGTCCCCCTCCTGGACCTTGGAGTTGTTGGACAGCCTGGTGCCGAGCTGCCTGAGCCTTATGTCCAGGTCCGCCCTCATCTTGAGCGCTTCCGCGAGCTTCATGCGTGGGAGCATGCGTTCCGGTATTATAAACCCGCATAGCGTAGCGCATGCCATGAGGGCCCTTGTGGTTTGCGGGAGCGCGGACTTGTCCGGCACGTCGTCCACCATGGCGAAGGACGCGGAGAGGTGGTTTCGTTCCTCTGGCTTCGAGGCGGATGCGGTATTCCCCGCATCGATGAGGATCGGCCATTGCACCGGATGCGGGGCCTGCAAGGACGGGCCCTGTATCATCGACGACGACATGGCCCCGATCCTGGACAAGGCTTCCAGGGCGGACGTTATCGTATTCTCCTTCCCGGTGCACTTCAGCGGCCCGTCCTCGATGGCCAAGGCCGTCATAGACCGTTTCCAGCCGTTCTGGCTTGACAAAGAGTCACCCCATCCCAAGGAGTGCGCCGCGCTCATCTGCGGAGGGGGCCCGGAGCCCAGGTTCTTGCCGTCGGTCAGCGTCATGAGGGCTCTGTCGATAACCGTCGGGATGAGATGGCGCGGGCATCTGGAATTCCCTGGCACGGACGCGAGAGGGACGAAAGGGTCCCGCGAGGCTGTGGAAGGGTTCTTGGAAAGAGCTTTCGGAAGCGAACGGGGACGACCCTGGATTCGAATCCCGATTCCGGGGCGGATCCTCCCGCCCATCCGGGGAACGGTATCGCGGAAGGATAGCGGTCCGCCACGGCCTCCCACTCCTCCGCCGTCATGGACATGTCGGTGTCCAGGATGCAGATCTTTTCGAACCCGATGTCGCAGAGGCGGTCCAAGGTGCCGCGGAGGTCCCCCGGCCTTCCTTTCCTGAGCACGGCCTTCTCCTTGTGGACGTAGACGGCGGGGACGAAGCTGTCGGAGACGTCGTAAATGTCGGCCATGGCGGCGTCGGACTCCGACGCATGGTAAGGCGAGACGACCATGTCGGCGTTGTAGTTGAAGGCGTCGAACAGGTCGTCGGCGTCCTCTATGTAGGTCATGAGCCACATGGACGCCCCCCTGACCCTGACGTGCTTCATTATCTTCTCGCAGAAGAACCTCCCGGCGAGGCTGTTCACGTCGGCGACCAGGAAAGGGTTGCGGGACTCCTTGTCCACCACGCCGGAGATGGAGGAGAGCGGGAGCAGACCGCCGTCCAACACCGGTACGGTCCTCCTGAAATGCCCCTCCGATAGGGTGACCTTGTCGTCTGCGAATCTGGCGAAGACCGCCGGAATGTCCATGCTGTCCCATCCGATAAAAGATATAAGGACGTGTCGAGGCTGGTCGCGCCATCCGTCCCGCCGTCGGTAGGTTATTTATCCGACACGGGGCCTTTTCCCTTGAGGTTCGTAAATGAGCAGAATCTACGTTTGTTCGAAATGCGGGACGGCCGTCGAGCTCGTCTACAAGGGCGGATGCAAGCCCAGCTGCTGCGGCATGCCTATGGAGATGAAGGAGCCCAGGACCGACGATTTCGCCAAGGAGAAGCATGTCCCTTACATCGAGAAGGTCGACGGGGGATTCCTGGTCAAGGTCGGGAAAGAGGCCGCGCACCCCATGGCGGACGACCATTACATCGTCTACATCCAGATCTGCGCCGACGGCGTCCTGATGAGGAAATACCTCAAGCCCGGCGACGCTCCCGAGGCCTTCTTCAAGACCGACGCCGAGAACGTGGTCGCCTGGGAGTACTGCAACAAGCACGGGCTCTGGAAGTCCAACCAGTGAAAAACGAGGGGGCATTCGCCCTTTCCCTTCCGGATCGGTTCTCTCCTTTCTTCTTTTCCTCGAGCATTTTCTGATATTGCTCCGCGGCGGAGGGCGCCTTGTACACATAGAGGCCGTAGATTATCACGGTCACCATGAGGGCGCCGGAGAGCGCCGAGCTCAGGGCCATCATGACGTTCTCGTCCATGTTCCCCTGCGTGTACGTATAAATCACCCAGGCCATGGCCGCCATGATCGCCGCAACGGCCAGGACTGCCACCGCCATGATCGTTTTATCCTTCTTCTTGGCGTCCGTTCGTTCGCCCCCTTATACGGGAAGCAATCCGATGCTCCGTTAATAAACGTGGCGGGCAATGATAACTGCCTTCCGGTGTTTCTTTTTCTGGTCCTTCAAGGCGCCTTAAGAATGGAAAGAGGTTTTGGAAAGGGGTTTGGTGCCTTCAGCAGGCGAAATACCCGTGCGTCTTGAGCATGCGCTTCTTGACCAGGTGGGACCCGAAGAAGTACACCACGGCGATGAATGGCATCCATGCCAGCGAGATCAGCGGTATCGGGAGCGCCTCGCCGTCGAAGCTCGCTATTGCCAGCCACAGGTCTCCAGTGAATGGGAGCAGCGTGCCCGCGGTCAGCGCGAGGATAGTCGTGACCACGAGTATGTTGGAAGGCCAGCTCTTGAAGAACGGCAGCTTGTTGGTGCGCACGATGTGTATGGCCCATACCTGCATCCAGTACTGCTCGATGCACCATATGGTCTCGAAAAGCAGCTCTATCTGCGTTCCGCCCAGGTCCTCCCTGGCAAGGATGGCCGCCATGGCGCTGTCGTAGCCCTCGCACGGGATCGCTGCGAATATGACGAATATCATGAACGTCCACGTCATGAGGTCGGTCAGCGGGCACATCCATCCGTACCTGAACATCACGGACTTGAGGTTGACCGGGTCCCATTTCCTCGGCACGCGGACGAATTCGTCCTCGACCTTGTCCCACGGGATGACCAGGCATGCGAAGTCGTTGATCAGGTTGAAGATCAGGATCATTATGGCGCCCATCGGCTCGAAGTTGAACAGCAGGGTCGCTATAATCAGCGAGAACATGTAGCCGTAGTTGATCGAGCCGATCATCTTGACGTACTTTATGCTGTTGACGTAGACTTTCCTTCCTTCGATCGCCCCGTTCTTGAGTATCCCCAGGTCCTTCTCGAGGAGGATCATGCTTGCCGTCTCTTTGGCTATGTCGCTTCCGGTGTCGACGGATATGCTCACGTCGGAGTTCTTCATGGCGACGACGTCGTTGATTCCGTCTCCCATGAGGCCGACGGTGTGGCCGTTGTCCCTGAGGGAGGTCATTATGCGCGACTTGTTCTCGGGGGTGAGCCTGGCGAACACGTTGCAGGCCTCTACCGCCTCCTTGAGCTCGGCATCGGACATGGCGTCTATCTGCTCGCCCACGAGCACGGTGTCGCATGCGATGCCGATCTCGTTGCTCACATGCTCGGAGACGTACTCGTTGTCCCCGGTCAGCACCTTCACGGCTATTCCGTACTCACTGAGGTCCTTGACCGCCTGCGCCGCGGTCGGCTTCACGGGGTCGGTGAAAACCACGAACCCGTCGACTATGAGGTCGGACTCGTCCCTCGAGGTGACCCCGGTGCCGTCGGGCATGAACTTGTGGGCGACGGCCAGCACGCGCATCCCTTTGCTGCTGTACCATTCCACGAGCCCCATGATGTCGTTGGCCGTCTTCTCGTCCAGGACCTGGATGTCCCTGTTCTCGTCGATGTAGCCGGTGGAGATGCCGAGGATCTCGGCGACGGCGCCCTTGACGAGCATCATGTCGACGTCGTCGTTCTTCTCGACCACGACCGTGGCCCTCCTCCTTATGAAGTCGAAGGGGACGTCGGTCACGAACTTGTAGGCGTCCAGCTCGTCCTCCAAGCCGTTCTCCTCCGCGTACTCGTCGATCGCCCAGTCGATCTGGTTCGTGGAGGAGGTGAGGTTCCTGCTGTTCAGGCAGGTGTAGAGCTCCACAGTGTGGCTGGGGTTGCCGTACACGTCGTTGCATGAGAGCATCGATATCCTGTTCTGGGTCAAGGTCCCGGTCTTGTCCGAGCACAGGACGTCCATGGCCCCGAAGTTCTGGATGGCCGTGACGTCCTTCACGATGACCTTGTTCTTCGACATGTCGATGGCGCCTTTGGCCAGGTTGGTGGAGACGATGGTGGCCAGCATCTCGGGCATCAGCCCTATCGCCAGCGTCAGCGAGAATATGACCGCCTCCATGACGTCCTCGAACACGAATCCGCCGGAGTTCATGTACCCCTTGGCGAGCATGATGAGGAACACCGGCGGCACCATGAACAGCATGATCTTGATTAGCACGCCCGCGATGGCGTTGCTTCCCTTGTCGTAGGTGGTGGCGGTCTTCTTGCGGGAGAGCTTCTCGGCCATCGAGCCGAAAATGGTCTCGTCCCCTACTGCCACGACGATGGCCACGGCGGAGCCGCCTGTGACGTTGGTCCCCATGAACGCCATGGTGTTGCAGCCTAGGAGGTGTCCGCTTCCCTCGTATGCGTCGGATGTCTTGGTCACCGGCCCGGACTCCCCGGTCAGGGACGACTGGTCCACCTGGAGGTGGTGGGATTCAAGAATTCTTACGTCTGCGGGGATGACGTCTCCCGTGTCGAGGATGATGATGTCCCCCACGACAAGGTCCTTGGAGTCCATCTCGACGTCCACGCCCTCGCGGCGGACGGTTATGATCGTCGTGACCATGTTGACCAGCTTGGCGGCCGCCTTGCTGCTGCGGGTCTCCTGGATGAAAGTCATTGTCCCGCTCACGAGGATCAGCGTGGTCAGGATGACGAAGTAGATGATGTCCGGGTCGAGGATCATCCACAGAATGTCGATTATAGCGAGAGTGACTATGAAAACGTTGACGAAGGCGTGATACAGCCTTTTGAGGACGATATGCTTGTTGTGATTGGTGACCTCGTTCTTCCCGTACTGTATGCGGGAGGTGTTCACCTCTTCGTTGTAAAGCCCTTCGATTCTGCTTTTAAGGAGTTTTACCACGGTCTCCTCGTCGAGGGACGCGGCGGATCTCATTCTTTCTTCTGACGGAAGCGAACCATTTACCACGGGCCGTCGGTATAATAAAGTCGGATTTAAAATAATCCCTTTATATAGGTTAGGCAAGCGATTAAATAGGGCTTCAAAGGCGTCGCAACATATATCCAAGGCTTCCCCATCCGACGCGGCATGCTTTCCCTGACAATCTCCGTGGACTATGGGGACGAGGGCCTCGCCCGCGCCGTCATGGACGCCCTGGGCCCGGACAACGGCGGCTACGTCGAGTCGTCCTTGGACGGAGGGACTCTGACCCTCCGCATGGAGTCCGAGTCGGCGGGGGCCCTCAGAAACACCATGGACGACCTCATGGCGTGCCTGAAGGCCGCAGAGGACGCCATAGGCGCGGGACGCCGACCTATCCAATTAATATCTTGAAACTCTAACCCGGCCCATGTTCGAGATAACGAGGCGCGACGGGATGGCGCGCATGGGCAGGTTCGAGGTCCACGGGAAGGTCGTGGAGACGCCTGCGCTCCTCCCTGTCGTCAACCCGAAGATCTGCACGGTACCTCCCAGGGAGCTCTACGACAGGTTCGGGTTCAAGGCCCTGATCACAAATTCATACATCATCCGCGGGACCCCTGCCCTCAGGGACCGCGCCCTGGAGGTCGGCCTCCACGAGATGCTCGACTACCCGGGCGTGATAATGACCGACTCCGGCACGTTCCAGTCCCACATGTACGGGGAGGTGGACCTGAAGAACGAGGAGATCGTCCAGTTCCAGAAGGATATCGGCACGGACATCGGGACGGTTTTGGACATCTTCACCGAGCCGTTCTGGACGAAGGAGCAGACCGCGGAGTCCATAGAGGTCACGCTCGAGAGGACCGAGGCGGCCTGCGCGATGAAGGGCGACATGCTCATAAACGGCGTCATCCAGGGGTCGGTGTACCAGGACCTCAGGGAGGACTGCGCCAGGAGGATGGCGGGGATGGACATCGACGTGCACCCCATAGGCGGCGTCGTCCCGCTCATGGAGCAGTACCGCTACTCCGAGCTGGTGGACGTCGTCATGTCCTCGAAGAGAGGGATCAACCACGGCCGCCCGGTGCATCTGTTCGGCGCCGGGCACCCTATGATCCTCGCCTTGGCCACGCTGATGGGATGCGACCTCTTCGACTCCGCCGGGTACGCCAAGTTCGCCCGCGACGACAGGATGATGTTCATCGACGGGACGTTCAGGCTCTCAGACATGCAGTCCCTCGACTGCGACTGCCCCGCATGCAGAGGCCTTACTTTGGAGGGGCTCCGCAAGATGGGCAAGGACGCCCGCGTCAAGACGATCGCCGAGCACAACCTGTACCAGATCGTCAGGGAGCTGGCGCTCGTGAAGAGGTATCTTCGGGAGGGGCGCCTGTGGGAGCTCGCCGAGAACCGCTGCAGGGCCCACCCGGCGCTGCTGGACGCCCTCCGCAGGCTCAAGGCCCATCAGGCGCAGATGGAGGAGTACGACCCGCTCAGCAGGGAGGGCGCGATATTCTACACCGGCCCGGAATCTAGGGGGAGGCCCGTGTACAAGCGTTATCTCGACAGGCTCGGGTCCAGGTACGTCGCGCCCACGGAGAAGGCCGCCCTGTTCCCAGATTTCCAAGGGAAGCCGTACGGGAGGGCGTACGCGGAGGAGTTCGACAAGGCCCGCAAGGCCGGTTACACGCCGATTGTCGCTTCTCCGTTCGGCCCGGTCCCCGCCGAACTCGACGAGATGTACCCCGTGGCGCAGTCGCTGTTCCCATCGATCGCCGACTCCGAGACCGAGACGGAGTCGGACAGGCTGACGTTCCAGTTCCTATCCATGGCTGGCTTCAAGGAGGCGGTGCCGTTCGACAGGGTCCCGGAGGGCGGGACGGAGGAGTACGACGAGGACTTGTTAAGGGCCAAGGCGGTCGCGAGGTACCAGTTCGGAAACGAGGCGGCCGAAGCGTTGTTCAGAGGCGAGATAAAGCTCGTCAAGAGCAAGAAGACGAGAAAGATAAGGAACGTCCTCTCCGATGGGGAGCACGTCCTCTCCATGCGCGCAGGAGACGGCCTCTACACTCTCAGGATGGAGGGGGCCAGGAGGATAACGGCATCGGTCCCGGCGCCTCACATGCGCGTGGCGGTTGTGGACGACGCGGTCCCCTTCGTGTCCGACGGGCGCAACGTGTTCGCCCAGTTCGTGGCATCCTGCGACCCTGGTCTGCGCCCTATGGAGGAGGCGATCGTCGTGGATTCGAACGACGTTCCTGTCGCCACCGGGCGCATGTTCCTGACCCCTGCGGAGATTCCGTTCATGAGGAAAGGGATGGCTGTGAAGGTCAGGTCCGGGTCTGCCGAGGACCGACGAGGGTCACATCACCGGGATCTCGTCCTTGCAGGCGTCGGCGTAAGCCTTGGCTATGGCGTTCTTCATGATGGTGTCGGGGACGTCTTCGATGCATTCCCTTTTCCAGTCTAAAGTGGGGCGCCCGAAGGTAACCATGCCGCCTTGGCCAAGGTCGCAGCTGTCGTCCGACTCCAGGAGCTTGATCTGAAGGCCTTCAATAATCTGGGCGACGGTCCTCCCGTTGATGAGGACGGAGTTGGGTCCCTCCTCCACGACGGTGTCGATGAATTTGCATGATATGTCCGCCATCTGCATCTCGCAGACCAGGTCTTTGAGGTACGACGCCATGGCGGCGCACGACCTGCGCCTGGCCTCCGGGCCCTCTATGGGGGCGTCCGTGTGCCTGTATTCGATGTCAATCATGGCCATGGCTCTCCATGCTCCAGCGCCGATAAAACGGTGACGGTGCTCTGTCGTTGGAGGATTGGACAATGCCAGCGTTGTTTATTAATAAACCAAGGCAATCGTCCGCCTTATGTCTAGAGGGGCGGCGTTGGCGGCCTTGTTGGCTGTCCTCGCGATAATCGCGGTATCCGCTGTCGTGCTGGGTTCAGCGCATCAGTCGGACGACAGGTATTCCATCGCATACGAGTTGGATGGCGGGAAGCTCGAAGCGGGCGCCCCCGCATCATACAAATCGGGCGATTATACAGGGATTCCAACCCCGTACAAAGACGGCATGTTCTTCCAGGGATGGTATGAGGACGAGGCTTTGACCGTCCCTGTGGGGGCCGTCCTGCCGTCTCGCGAGGGGAATCTGACCCTCTACGCCTCTTGGGGGGAGCCGGCGACCGGCAAACGTGCGATGATGGACGTCACCGGGTATTCGAACGACCGTACTGTCAAGCTGACCGGAACAGTAACCTACGATTACCTGGCATTCTCCGAAGGGAGGTATTACATCACCAAGACCGTGTCCCTTCAGACATCGGCGGCGTACCAGTCCCCCGCCTCTAACGAGGAATCTGACAGCTATTGGGCCTTTAACGCCCATGAAGGATGCAAGTATGTCGGAAACAAGACCCTTGCAGGCGACTATTTCTCGGAAGGCATCGGAAACTACGAATGCGAGATGTGGGAGTTCAGCGATGGCGTGGTTTACGTCTACCATTCTATATACATATTGAAGCAGGAGGCCAGGTCGGACACCGCGTATTCTGAGAGGAACATGGTGTCCCTGGTCGACAAGGAATTCAATACAAGCTTCGCCCTCGACGTGACCGCCTGGCCTGGCGTCGAAGTGGAAGCTCCTGAAACTGTCAAGATAGGGGACTCTGTGGTTCTGACGGCGAAGGGGCAGTCTTTCGTCTGTTGGAAGGCCGACGGCGAGACCGTCTCCAAGGACCGGTCTTTGCGTATAGGCGTTGTCGTCCCGGGAGTGGCGTACGAGGCCGTGTCTTCGGATGCCGCCGCCATCGTCTCAGACGGGACCGTCGTGTTCTCGGAGATCGGCATGACCGTTCCGGTGACAGTCTCTGATTTGCTGGGGTACAGCCAGACGGTTTCGGAGGGCTCTTCCGATCTCGGAGGGCCAGGGCTCTACAAGCTTGTCGACGGCGGTTCCCCGGTGAAGCGTGCCGTTTACGTCCTAGTGAACGGCGAGAAGAGCTCGACTTTCGACATTTCCGATGACGGGCGCTCGTATTCGGTCAGCCTGGACATGAGCAGCTTTGACGCGTTCTCCTATCGCCAGGAGGTCTCTTCAGACGACGTCCAGGACTTGTTTACGGTGGATGACGGGTACGTCCGTGACATGGCCTCGTACCTGTCGTCGTTCAGGGCCGGCAAGACTGACAGGGAGTTCGCTTCCTTTGTGTTAGAGTTCGTTCAGAACCTGGGGTCAGGCAGGTTGTCGTCTTCAGGAGACGGCCCAGGATGGATGTACCCGTCCGAGACGCTCTGGTACGGCACGGGGGACTCCGCCGACAGGTCGGTGCTG
>JAFZXW010000217.1 GCA_017616575.1 Candidatus Methanomethylophilaceae archaeon | reverse complement strand
TTCCTGTACGCGCCCGAGATAACGCCGCTTTTCGAGCCCATGAACGTGAGCCACACGTTCGGCAAACGCTTCAACAAGCTCCAGATGAGAGCCATCAACGGGGCGGTGTCGGCCAACGGCCTGTATCTGATTCAAGGGCCCCCGGGGACCGGTAAGACGCAAGTCATCGCTGAAATAACCGCGCAAGAGGTCATACGCGGCCACAAGGTACTCATCGCCAGCCAAGGAAACAAGGCCGTGGACAACGCCTTCGAAAGACTGAAACCGTACAGCTTCATCCGTCCCGTGCGCATAATGGCCGAGAACAGGAACAGCGCCTACGAGCTGAAGAACATAGTCTTCACAACCTACGCCGGAATCCGCACCGCCTTGAAAGAGCGCATGGACCTCTTCGAAGACCCTGCCTCCTGCTCGGCGATCGCGGAGAAGATCGCGAAATTCAAAAGGTTCTACACCGACGTATATCTCTCCCGCAGGTCCGAGGCGGACGTCCTGATACGCAAGACGAGAGCCGTGAGGAAGGAACTGAACGAGCGCATGGACAGGATCAACTGCGAGAACGCGGCGCTCGACTCCGCGAGGAGAAGATATTATGACGCCTGCGACAAGCTGAAAAGGCTGGACCGTTTCGAGAAAGAGGACTATTCCGATTTCGTCGAGGACCTCCGCTCGCTTTTCCCCCATACGGACAAAGATTCAGACATCTTCGGAGAGGACGGGCTCTGCGCCAGGGCCGCCTCCGTCTCCGAGGACGAGATGTATGAGCTTATCGAATACTACGAAGGGCTGCGCGACCGCGGGGAGCTTCCCGATGACGCATTCTCGTCGATATTCAAGGACCAGAGGCGCCGCCTTCCAGAGATAAAGTTCGAGCTCGAAAGCATATCCGGCGCCGTCCGCAGGATGGCCGAGTCGGAGAGGGACGATGCCGAGGCCGCGTCGAGATACGACCCCAAGAAGTCGGAGGACGTGAAGAACCTGTTCGCATCGAAGATAGAATCGTACATGGAGAACGAATCCTATTCAGCCTACCTGGAGGCCGAGTCGCAGGCCCAGGCCATGGTCTCCAGCCTGTTCTCGGAGCTCAGGATAACCGACCGCTACGACACCATCGAGGAAGCCAGGAAGATCGTGGCCAAGCAGGAGAAGGTGCTGGAGGCATTCGGAGGCCAAGGGGCGGAGGCGACAATGAAGACCCTGGAGGAGATGCGGGACTATCTGCGCGAAGAGGGAGTGGAGGAGATAGACTCCGACCAGCTCATCGACATGCTGACCGGGTACGTCAACGTGGTCGGGATGACCTGCACAGCGAAGGACAACGTGAAGAGGACGAGGGAACAGGAAGGCCCGGAGATAGACCTCAGGAAGATGGGCGTGGACGTCGTGATAATAGACGAGGTGAGCAAGGTCCCGTTCCCCGAACTGGTACGCCCGATGTCGTACGGGAAGAAGGTCATCCTCGTGGGGGACCACAAGCAGCTTCCCCCGGTTTATAATGAGAGCGTGGAGGACGACGACCTCAGGGAGCTCGGCCGCAAGTACGCCAGAATGTACACCGAGCCGCTTTTCAAGAGGCTCTTCGAAGAGGCCGACTCGCACTCGAAGACCATGCTGAGGACCCAGTACCGCATGACTTCCCAGATTATGGGGGTGATCAACAGGTTCTACGACGGGGAGCTCGAGATGCCAGAGGAGATTCCGGAGCGCGAGCACGGCATGGAGATTCCAGGAACGACGAGACCTATAGTGACCCCTGATAAGTCTGTAGTCTTCATAGACTGCAAAGGAAAGGAAAGGAAAGAGAGCGGAAGCACCTCCTACGTGAACGATTCTGAAGCGGAAATCGTGTCTAGAATGGTCAAGCTTATCGATGCCGCTCGCGACGGAAAGGACGAGATGCTCACCATGGGCGTCATCACCCCTTACGCCGACCAGATGAGGATGATCAGGAGGATGCTACGCATGGACGATGACAGGTCCCCGGACAGGCTCCGCCTGAAGAACTTCCTGGAGAAGGGAGAAGAGGGGTTCATGGTGAAGTCTGTCGACGACTTCCAAGGGGACGAGAGGGACGTGATATTGCTGTCCCTGGTCAGGACCACGGAATCCAAGTTCATATCAGACTTCCGGCGTATTAACGTCGCCATGAGCCGTGCAAGGCGCCTGCTGGTCATAGTTGGCAACGCGGACTCGCTGGAGAAGGTCGCTGTGGACATCGACGGGGACGGAACACTCAGGAACGTTTACAAGGACATCATCGACGACCTCAGGCTGCAGGGGTGCGTGGTAGGATCCGAGGAGGTGCCGGAATGAGCGGCGGGATCAGCGTCAGCATAGAGCTGCCTGTGATGAAATTCAAGTACACTGCCACGGTGCATCAGGTGAAGCGCGCATCCGGGCTGGAGTACGTGATCATGAAGATGGTCGAAACCGGCCAGGAGACAGGCTCCAAAGACCTGGATATCAGCCAGATGATGGGCGTAATCTCGATGCATTCCGACCTGTTCCCTCTGGTTGCGGAGGAGATGGGACGCCTTAGGAAGGTCGGGATGCTGGATTACACGGTATCCAAGCTGGAGCCGGGGACTCCCATACGCAGGATAAGGATCACGGAGATGGGCGCGGAGCTCCTGGCCAAGAACATATCCTCCTCTGAGAAGAAGAAAATGGAAAGGACTCTGGTGTACCGCCCGTGGAGGAAGGAAAGGTTCTCCGACGACGAGAACATCCTGTTCAAAGACCCTGCCAGGGTCCCGTTCGGACAGGAAAAGAAGACCGAAGCCATCCAATACGTGGAATCCCACAGGATGCAGTTCGGCATCGACCCCCAGTCGACGATTAAGAATCCCAAGATAGAGACTTCAGGCTCCCCTTCGGGATATATGGAATACGGTCTGGAGATGTACTTCGACCGGTCCGACGGCAGGTTCCGCCTCATCGGAAGCAACGAACTTGACCTAGATTACATCAGAAGCGCATACAGCGGGGACGCCTTGCTGAAGAAGCTTCCAAATGACCTGTTCGATACTCCTCTGGCCCCTTTCGAAGTGAAGAGATGGACGGAGTCCGAGCCTGGGAAAGGATGCTCCCTGATGCTTCCATGCGACCTCGAGGCCGAGAACGGGATATTGTTCTACGGGCCGAACCTGTCCAAGGTTTCAGTGCCGTACAAAGCCAAGCTCCCGGAAGAGATGGGGTGCGATGCGGTGGTCATAACGTCGAGGACCGAAGGCAGAATGCTGTGGTTCATAAGATCTGAGACGGAAGTGGAAGGATTCGAGGGCAGGAGAAGCATCAAAATGGTCTCCTCCCACAAGATGAGCAGGGCGGAGATCGACCGCGCCGTGGACACGTTGCTCTCCGACAAGCGCATCTCATATTCCGACGAGCTGAAGGCAATAGACGAGACCGCCCGCGCACTGAGAGACGACACGATACTGACGGACAGGGCCATAGCCAGCCTGTCTTCGGGTGACGTGGAATCTCTGAAACGCGCCCTCGGCAACCTAGGCGCATTGGAAGACTGGCGCCGGGCGCCGACGCTAGGGAAGGAGCTCGAAGGCGTCCTGTGCGACTGGATCGACGGAGGGCTGACGCTTCAAGACGCGGACAAGTTCTTCGCCGCATGCTCCAAGAAAGGCGTTTCAATCCCTTCCGAGAAGCTCATACCGAAAATGATCAGACATTACGGGGCCTTGGAGGCCGCCGATTGGGGATACTCCAACGGGATCTCCTCATTCGAAAAGAGGAACGACCTTGCGGAGGCCGTGGCGTCCGCCCTCCTGTCCGGAAAGGAAGCATCCGGCTCCTCGGAAGAACTGAAACCCGTGCGCACGGCAGCCAGGTCCATTTCAGAACTAAGAAGAATCACAGGGATATCGTCTCCCGACGGCTACGTCTTCGATCCGTCTTCGATTGATTCCGAAAACCGGGCGTCCCTGTTCAAATCTGCGTCTGACCTGTCCGCCTCCATGGATTCCATAGCAGAAAGGTTCCCGGCCGTCCGCGGAACCTCGGAATTTCAAAAGGCGGATAAACTCAGGACTGTCTACTCCCGGATATCCGATGCCAAGCGGCGCGAGGGAAAAATCAAGAGAAGCGCGGACCTGGCCGCCGAAGAGAACGGCCTCCTGTTCTTCTCAGAGGCTGAGAGGCTGGTTTTCACCAAGTTCAGGCTGGCATACGGGGACCTTCCCCGGAAAGAGCTGCTTTCTAAATTCAAATCCTCCGGGCTTCTGCCGTTTTCGGATTATAAGTCGCTCGACGAGATGCTAGAGGAGTCGGAAAAAATCAGGACCAGGGGCATAGAAGCCCCTCTGGCCCCGGAGACTAGGAAGGTATTCAGCGAGCTGACATTCGATATAGTCAAGCTGAAGATGCGAACGTCGTCCGAACATGGGGTTGAGATTGCTGCGCTCCGAGGGAACCGCGATCTTCTTCAGGTCCCCGTCATGCTGGTCGGTGGTCTCTATGACCAGTCCGAGGACGGACCTGAGGGTGGCGGAGCTTATGTCGGAGTCGGCATAGATCAGCCCGTACTCGAAACTGACGAACCCGTCGTCGGGATCGAGGTAGAAG
>JAFZXW010000216.1 GCA_017616575.1 Candidatus Methanomethylophilaceae archaeon | reverse complement strand
TGCGGCCAACGCCAAGCGCCTCATGTCCAAGTTCAGGTCCGCATGACCGAGGACAGGGAGTATGCGATCGACAGGTGGTACTTCACCGGCCACGCCGAGGCCCGCGTGTCCCGCTGCAGGGCGTGCACGCTGGAGGAGGCTACGGCCAAGGCGGAGCGCCTCGTCTCGCTGCCCAGGACCACCAGGGTCAGGATCTCCAGGCGCGACTCGCGCGGGAGGTTCTCGGCCGTGAGGGTCTGGGCGCTCCGACGCCACGGAGGGGGCCGCATCCCCATCCCTTCCATTGGCCCCCGCATTCCCCCGCCCGGAGGGAGGAAATCCGGGCTCACACCGATCAGGTGAGAAAAATGGCTTCAAAAAACAGCTTAAAGGAACCTCAGAAGCTCACGCCCTCCGAGGTCACCCGCATGTTCAGCGGGATGACCCCGCTCCAGAGGACGAGGTACTACAACAAGTGCATGACCAACCCCTACACCCCGCCCGCCAACGTGAACCTGCTCATGCAGTACAGGGCGCAGAACGCGGACCTGTTCCTCTCCGAGGACCAGATGCCCGGGTCCAGGAAGTCCAAGGGCTCCTGGGTCGCCGAGAGGGGATTCTCCGGGGGATGGCGCAACAGGTCCAACGGCCGCGTCTACACCTCCTCCGGATACTCCTACGACAACAACGGCAGATACTACGACCCCTCCGGCAACGAGGCCGGAGGATGGCACGACGGCGGGCCCGACCCCGAGGAGTACGGGTTCGTCTACGGCGACGACTTCGTCAAGGGGAAGAGGTCCGCCCCTTTCCAGGGAAGTGGGAGAACCCGCCGCCAGCGTAAGCCCATCGACCAGCCCAGGTCCTCCCTGGAGCTCGTGGAGACCCTCAAAGGCCTCAACAACCCCGTCAGGGGGAGGCGCTACCTCGACAGCATCATACAGAACGAGAGCTCCAACCCCGAGACCGTCGCCAACGCGAAGAAGCTCATCGCCGGCGGCACCCCCCTCGTGGCCACCGACGAGCAGATGGCCGGATGGACCCCCAAGGCCCGCTCCGGATCCGGGAGGAGGATCTTCTCCAGGAGGCCCGTGGATGAGCCCCGCTCCGCCGAGGACATCGCCGGCCTCATGGGCAGGCTCAGGAGCAACGTCGCGAGGACCAGGTACTTCGACAAGGTCGTCGGGAACCCCGACTCCAACCCGCAGACGGTCGACAACCTCATGGCCTACAGGAACGCCAACCAGCACATGTTCGCCTCCGACGAGGAGGCACAGGCAGCGCCCCGCGGAACAGGCAGGAGGGCGTCCTTCTGGAAGTCCAAGGAGGAGTTCGACGGCATGTCCCCCAGGAAGAAGTACTTCTTCGTGGGGGCGGTCAACAGGAACAGCCGCTCCAAGAACACCGCCTACGGCCTCCGCGTCATCACGGATCCGGAAACGACCCCCGACGACAGGGAGGCCATGACCCAGGTGGTCAGGGAGAACCCCCTCCTGTTCTTCAGGAGGGCGAAGTCCGGCAAGGGCAGGGGGCAGTGAATGGCCCCCAGGACCCTCCTGGCCGGCCTGCTGGCCGCGTTCCTCCTGGTGCTCGTCCCCGCGCTGGCCGAGGGGTCCGAAGCGTACGCGAACACCTACGCCCTGGACTACGAGTGCGGGCAGGACGTCGACACAGACCTCACTTCCATCGTGGGGAAGCCGATCCTCTTCCTGTACTCGGGCGAGCTGCCCTCGGGGCTGAGGATCGACATCGACTCCTCCTCGTCCAGCATCTTCGCCACCCACCGCTCGTTCCTCCGCGGGACCCTGAGCGCCCCCGCCGGGTTGTACACCTTCGTGCTGTCCGACGACTCCTACTTCTACGAGTTCACGGCGCTCGTCACCGCGGGCACCTGCACCGTCGCCTACGACGCGGGCATCGGCCTGGTCAAGGGCGAGAGAATATGGTCCGAGACGATCCCAAAAGGGTCCTACGCCTCCCTCCCGTCGGCGACCCATTCCTCCGGGGCCTACACGTTCCTCGGATGGGCCGAGAGCGCCGGGGCGCAGTTCGCGCTGGACTCCTACGTCGCCTCCAAGGACTGCACGCTCCATGCGGTGTGGAAGAGGAACTCCGTGACGATCTCGGACTCCTCCGCCACGGTCACCAGCGGGCAGACGGCAACGCTGCCCATCAGCACCAGCCCCAGGGACGCCTCGATCACGGTCGTCTCCCGCGGGTCGCTCCCATCCGGGGCGGTCTCCGTCGACGGCCACGACCTCGTCCTGAACATGACGGGCGTCCAGCCCGGAACCTACTACGTCACCCTTTCAGCAGGCTCGACCGGCTACATATCCGGCGAGTCCACGGTGACCGTCAAGGTCCCCATCACCATCGTGAAGCCCATAGAGTACGTCCTCCACCAGGGCGACCCCTTCTCCTACACCCCCGTGACCAACCCCTCCAACGCCGACGTCACTATCGTCGAGGTCTCGAGGGACGGCACGGTCCTCGTGGCCCACGGAGGCCTCTCCGTCCAGGGTAGGACCATCTCCGGGCATCTCGCCAACGTGGGGACTTACACTGTAACCTACACCGCCTCCCTCGAGGGATACGTCGAGGTCACCTCCACCGTCCTGATCAAGGTCCTGGAGAAGGAGGAAGAGGACCCCGGGGTGCAGATCCCCGCGCCTGTCATGGGGAGCGTCGTCGTCTCCCCCAGGGCCGACGAGCCCAGGGTCTTCGACCTCGTCCTCTCCGGATACGGCAACGCCTCGAACATCGAGTGGCTGGCCGACGGGAGGCTGGTCGCTTCCTCTTCCCCGACCGCCGTGTGCGAGTTCCCCGCCTCAGGGGTGCACACGGTAACCTGCAGGCTCACCGGACTGGACGGCTCCGTGCTGACCAAGGAAGAGGAGGTCGTCTGCAGGGACAACTACCACCGGGAGGCCGCCTGGGCAGGCGTCGCCTACGGCTACGTCATGGCCGACGACTCGACGGTGACCGTCGAGGGCGGGTCTCCGTTCTCGGTGTCCGCCGCCAAGGTCAACGGCAAGGCCTACGCCACTATTTCAGGGACGCCTTCGGAGCAGGAAATAGGGCGCAGCTACCGCGTCACCGCCGGCGCCGACTCCTGGACCATCACCGTGTTCAGGGCGGAGGCCTCTGCCCCGATCGCCCTGTTCGACGTATCCGTCCTGGAGGACGGCCGCACCGTGAAGGCCACTTTCAGAGGAGACTACGCGTCCCGCTACTCCTTCGACTTCGACGGGGACGAGATACCCGAGCCGGGAGACGAGTTCACCTATCCCGACTCTGGCAGGCGCACGATCGTGTGCACCGCGTTCAACAACGTCTCCGAGACCACCCACGCGAGGATCGTGGACCTCCCGTCCGAGAGGACCGAGGGGGTGCACGTGATCTCCCTCACCGACTTCCGCATCGGGGTCCGCGAGAGGATGGACATCCTGATCTCGACGGACTCCGGCGACAGGCTGTCGGTATCCGGCACGGCCTCCGGGTTCGTCAAGGTGGACGGCGGCTCCATCGAGGTGGAGCCCTCCGTGAAGGGGGTCTACGACCTCACCGTCACGGTGTCCCACGCCGACGGGTCATCCGACTCCAAGACCGTGAGGGTCACCGTCGAGGGGAACGAAGTTGAAGATCTCAAGGAGGACAGGCACGACCTCACGACCGTCCTGGCCGTGTTCTTCGTGTTCGCAGTCATCGCCGTCGCCCTGCTCGTCCTGGGAGACTCCGGCCGCCTGAGAAGGAGGGGAAAGAGATGAGCGAGATAGTCGTCCCCGTCACGACGTTCTGGGACATCCTCGCCGCAGCCCTGGACGACATATGGTTATGGCTGCTCTCGGCCTCGACCATGACCGCCATGGCCCTGTACATCAGGCTGAGGCTCCACGGGAGGCTCCTGCGATGGTCCCGGCGATCATCCCCGCCCTCGTGTCGATCCTCGGATGGGTCGGCATAGACCTCGGCATCTCCTGGCTCACGAGGGAGCAGTCCGAGGTCGTCTACGCCATGGGCATGGGGCCCCAGGAGTTCCTCGACACCCACTGGCTTCCCCTGCTGCTGTACGTCCTGATGGCCGCGTCGGCCGTGTCGCTGGCGCTGCCCAGGAAGAGAAAGAACGAC
>JAFZXW010000215.1 GCA_017616575.1 Candidatus Methanomethylophilaceae archaeon | reverse complement strand
CTTCGTGGACGACGAGAAGTACGCGGAGATGAAGGCGAGCGCTGAGGACTTCGGAGACATCCCGCCCGTGCCGGAGAGGGAGGACTACACCGGCGAGTGGAGGTACACCGTGATAGACGGGTGCAGCGCACGCGTGGACGCGATGTACGCCCCTATCGAATACAAGATAAGATACATCGTGGACGGGAAAGAGATCGCCAGCACCACCGCCTCCGCCGAATCGGACATCATAATACCTGAGGTTCCTGCCAAAGAAGGATGCAAGGGCGAATGGCAGTACGAGGTCTGCGGAAACGTGGTGAACGTGGAGGCGGCCTATACGCCTGCTTACTACGACCTCGTGTTCTTCGTGGACGACATCAAATACGCCGAGAAGCGCGTCGATCCCGACGAGGACTTCGACCTCCCCCCTGTCCCTGAGAAAGAAGACTGCAACGGGGAATGGGCGTACACCGTCATAGACGGGTGCAGCGCGAGGATCGACGCGGTATACACCCCGGTGACCTATCTCCTCAGATTCTTCGCCGACGGCGAGATGATAGCGGAAAGGGCCGCTTCCCCGGGATCGAATGTGGATATCCCTGCCGTCCCTCCCAAGGAAGGATGCAAGGGCGAGTGGCAGTACGAGGACGTCGGTGACAACGTGGCCGTCGTCGAGGCGGTGTACAAGCCGGCCTACTATGACCTGGTGTTCTTCGTGGACGACGAGAAGTTCGCCGAGAAGCGCGTAGACGCCGACGAGGACTTCGTCCTTCCCCCGGTCCCGGCCAAGAAAGGATTCGACGGGGAGTGGGCGTACACCGTCATAGACGGGTGCAGCGCGAGGATCGACGCGGTCTATGTGCCCTCCAAGAAATTCAAGCTCACGTTCTATGTGGACGGCGAAAAGTACGCGGAATGCGAGGTCGCCGACGAGAACGAGCTCGACAGCATCCCGGAAGTCCCTAAGAAAGAGGATTTCAACGGAGAATGGCAGTACGAGCAGACCGGGGAGGACTCCGCGGACATGTTCGCCGTGTACACCCCCAAGGAGTACCGCGCCTCGTTCTTCGTGGACGGCGAGAAGTACGCCGAGGCGATCATCAGCTCCGAGGAGGACAAGGACGTGGTCCCGGCGGTCCCTAAGAAGAAGGGATTCACCGGAGAATGGATTTACGAGGACGCGGACGACGACAACGTGATCGTCACCGCCGTCTACACCCCTGAATGAGGCGGGGCCAGGCCCCTCCTCGGTTCTTTTCATTAAGGGAAGCCAGGATCTCGGCGGCCTTCCTGTCGGTCGCCGCGGCCTCCTTCAAAAGGGATAGCGCCCTGGTTTCATCTTTCGGTATGCCGTCGCCGTCCAGAAGCATGATCCCTAGAAGGCGCTTGGCACGGGGGGAACCTGATTTCTCGAACCATCTCGCCGCCTCCTCCGGGTCGCGCCGGACTCCCTTGCCATCTCTGAGCAGACAGGCGTAATTGGTCATCCCGCGGGAATATCCGTTCTCTGCGGACATCCTGTACCATTCCGCCGCCTTTTCAAAGTCTTGAGGGACTCCGTTCCCGAACTCGCACATGACGCCTATGTTGCATTGAGCCTTCGCGTTGCCAGACATGGCGGATACCGTGTACCAGCGGGCCCCCTCGGCCTTGTCCTTCTCCGTCCCCCGGCCGAGCGCATGGCAATAGCCAAGGTTCCTGGAACCCATGTTGTTCCCCGCCTCGTAAGCCTTCATGAAGAACTCCAAAGCCTCCTTCTTCTCGTCGTCGTCCCCATCAGAAAGGATCGTCCCGAGAAGGACCATGGAATCGGAGCATCCCAAGGCAGCGGCCTTCCTGAGGGCCTCCTTGGCCTCTGCAGGATCGGACTCCATCGAATCCAAGGCATGCTGGAAAAGCCTTCTGGCCTCCGGGTCGGAGGACGACGATTGGGAAGGACGGTCCATCATGTCACGCACACCTCTCTTTGTTTTCTGACATCTCTCATCAACCTCTGCTGCATCCAGATGGACTCAGATGCCGGCCGCCGTGCGTACGCTTGCCGCCAACGCATCGGCATCCAGCTGCTCCAGATTGAAATACAACGCCTCCAGATGGGACGCCAGCTCTGAAGCGCTGTCGAACAGCCTGAACCCGTTCCCGGTGTTCACGACAATCCACTGCGTAGCCGGGATCCTCATGGAGTCGGCGATCCTCCTGGCCTCCTCGTTGGGGTCCGCCCCCTCCTCCGTGGCCACGTTGGACCTTCCGTCGGTCATCAGGACTATGAAGCACCTCTCCCCCGGATGGGACCTGGAATACGACGTCATATACTCCCCGGCGGTCACCAAGGCCGCGGAAAGAGGCGTCCTACCACCGGTGGGGATGTCCTCGAGGAGCTTGTAACCGTACTCGACGGAACGCGTCGGGGGCAGGATCACCTCCGCGGTCCTTCTCCTGAACACCATCAGGCCGACCTTGTCGCGCTTGACGTAGCTGTCTTTGAGCATGGACAGCACCGCGCCCTTCACGGCGGACATCCTCCGCCTGGCGCCTATGGAGCCGCTGGCGTCCACCAGGAACATCACGGTGCACCCGTTGCGGACCCTCCTCACCTTCTCCCTGAGGTCCTGGTCCTCCACCACTATGCGCAAGGATCCATGGTCCCTTCCCTTCTGGCTCAAGGCGGCGGCCCTCATGGTGGCGCCGAACGCTATGTCCTCGGCCTTCCCATCGGGAATCCTGGAAGATACCTGCCTCCCGTAGGCTCCGGCGCTCTCGGACTCGGAGCGGCGGCCGTTCCTGCTGCCGGACGCCTTCGGCGCCTTCCCCTTCCCGAGATAATCGATGACCCTGAACTGGCGGCCGACCTCGAACATCATGTCGTCCAGATGCGGAAGAACGTCGGATCCTTTGTCCTCGTCCTTATCCTGCTCCTGGTCCTCGGGGGGCTCCGGCGGCTCGGGGGGCTCCATGTCGTACCTGCGGCGATGGACGAGGCACATGGCCGCCGCCCTCTCGACGTCGCCCCTTGTAACGGAGTCGCGCCTGTCCAGCGCCGCCAACGCCTTCGCGGTGTTCAGGACTGCGATGTCCCCGCGGACGCCCTCGGCCCCCACCTTGACGCACAGCTCCGAGATGATCAGACGGAGCTCGTCCGAGATCTGCACCAGCGGGACTATCTTTGAGGCGTACTCCGCTGCGGAGCGCTCCTTCTCCGTCTCCTCCGAATACCTCTCCCTGAACTCGGACGCGGAGTCCTCGTAAGAGATGCGGCGGGAGAGGACCTCCCTCCTGGCGTCCAGGCCCTCCTCCGGCGACACGCAGACGCAGATGTCGAAACGGTCCAGGAGGTGGTCGCTCATCTCGCGCTCCTCGGGATTCATCGTCGCCAGCAGCACGATGTCGGCGGGCTGGACCGAGGAAATCCCGTCGCGCTCCGTCATTATGCGCCCGGTGACCACGGCGTCCAGCACCATGACCGCCGTCCTCTCGTCCATCAAATTGATGTCGTCCACGAAGGCGAACCCCCCGTCCGCCTCAGCCAGAAGGCCCTTCTCCAGGCAGAGATCGCCGGTGTCCAGGAACCTCTCGATGTCCACCGACCCGAACAGCCTTTCCACGTCGGCGCCCGCGGGGATGTTGACCATCCTCCTGCCTGAGATGTCGGACAGGGACCTGCACAGGACGGTCTTGGCAGTGCCGGAAGGCCCTCTGATCAGAACGGTGCGGACGCCGGGGCTGCACACGGCGCACCTGACGGCGTCCTTGGCGGCCTCCATCCCGAAGACCGCCGAGAAAGGATAACTCAAAGGTTCTGCAGGCATTTCTCGAGCTCCTCGCTGTCTATGGAGGAGTCCTCGAAGGGGCGTCTCCTGAGATGATGGGAGAGGACCGGCTCCGCGACCGCGGTTATGTCCTCTGCGATTACGGAGTCCCTCCCCTCGAAGGCGGCGTTGGCCCTGGCGGCCTTCATCATCACGATGTCCGCCCTGTGGCCGTCTATTCCGAAATGCGAGGTGACGGTCACGACCGCGTCCAATACCTCCGGGCCGAGGCGCACCGAGCGCAAGCGGCGGGAGGCCTCCGTTATGCGGCCGCGGAGCGCCTCTGTCTCCTGGGACCTGGCCTTGACGTACGCTTCGGGGGCGTCGTCGAACTCCAGCCTCCTCCTGACTATCTCCGCCCTTACCTTCGGGTCCCTCTCGCCCTTTATGTCCACCGAGAGGCCGAACCTGTCCAGGAGCTGGGGCCTCAGGTCCCCCTCCTCAGGGTTCATGGTCCCGACAAGGACGAACCTGGACGGGTGCGAGAAGGAGATCCCCTCCCTCTCGACATAGTTGACGCCCATGGCGGCCGAGTCCAAGAGCATGTCGACGATGTGGTCGTCCAGAAGGTTCACCTCGTCTATGTACAGGAGGTTCCCGTTGGCCCTCGCCAGGACCCCGGGCTCGAACCGCTTCTCCCCTGTCTTCAGGGCGTGCTCGATGTCTATGGTGCCGGCGACCCTGTCCTCTGTCGCGCCCAGCGGAAGCTCCACCACCTCCATGGGCACCTCCTCCGTCTCCAATGCCGACGATTTCTCCCTGCAGGACTCGCACATCCGGTCCGGGTCCGAGGGGTCGCAGCGGAACCTGCAGCCTTTCACTGCCGTCCTGCGGGGGAGCACGCCTCCGAGGGACCTGACGGAGGTTGACTTCGCGGTCCCTTTCTCGCCTTTGAGCAGTACGCCTCCGATGCCCGGATCCACCACGTTCAGAATCAGCGCCCTTTTCATCTCCTCCTGCCCTACGATGTCGACGAACGGAAAAACCACGGAACCACGGCTCATTGAATCCCTCTAGTATCGTTGGTCGTAACGTCCTACCTAATATAAACCGCACACGCCAATGACGCGGACATGGAGCAAGGAGTAAAGACGGAAGGCATGGACGTCGTCTACCTTTCGATACAGACCACCGACGCCTCCGTCTACGCCGCTGCCGCAGAATCCGCCAGCAGATCCGCGGGAATCCCGATAAGGTTCTTCGGATGCACCCGCACGGAGGCCGAAGACGACCCGCTCACGTTCCACGAGCTCTCTAATCGCACCCGCGAGGCGGATTTCGTCTTCGTGAGATGCATGGCGGACCCCACCAGGTTCAAGAGGTTCGATGAGTACGAGAAGGTGCTGCGGGAGTGCCCCGGGAACGTGTTCGTCTTCTCGGGAAGCCCCGACGTCCAGATCGCGTACAGGGACCTGTTCAGAGGTTCCGACGAGGACTTCGTCAGGCTGTGCTCGTACGCCGCCCTGAAAGGAAGGGAGAACGACGAGTCCCTCCTCCTCTACGCGCTGAGGATGACGACGGGGGCGGACATGGAGGTCCCTGACCCGGTCTCCAACAGGACCGACGGAATTTACCGCAAAGGATTTCCCATAGACGTCTCCAAGGAGGACTATCTCCAGACTCTGAAAGGGAGGCCCGTCGCCGGGGTCCTCTTCCCGTACAACCTATGGCTCTACGGGAACCTGGCGCACATAGACGCCCTCTCCGACGGCCTGAAGGAGCATGGCATGGACGTCATCCCGGTGTTCTACGCCCCGTCCGCCGCATCGAGCTCGAAGGTCAGGCCGGTGAGGGAGGTCGCCGAGGAGTATTTCACCGAGAACGGGAAAGTCATCATAGACGTCCTCGTCCTCTGCTCCCCGTTCTCGCAGCTCACCGCGTCCGAGGGCACCGCCGACGTCCCTCCCGAGAGGAACTTCTTCCACACCCTGCTGGGGGTGCCGGTCATACAGGCCATGAGCTATTCCGGCGAGTTCAAGGACTTCGAGGAGACCGCCGGAGGCCCTCCGAAGGCCGACCTGAAGTCCATGGTGTGCTGGCCCGAGCTGGACGGGCAGATAACCGGGGTCCCGTACGCCCAGTCCAAGGCCGAGAGCAAGAGGTCGGAGGCCATCCCGGACAGGATAGGCCACATATGCAGGATGGCGGCCGGATGGGCGCGCATGGGCAGGAAGCCCCCGTCGGAGAGGAAGGCGGCCCTGATAATGTACCAGGTGAGCCCTGGGTCGGAACGCATCGGAAACGCCGGCTCCCTGGACGCCCCCGCTAGCGTAGTGGCGCTCATGAAGGCCATGCGCGATGCGGGATACGCTCTGGACTGGGTCCCGGAAGACTCCGCGGAGCTGATGAAAAGGATTCTGGAGGGGGTCACCTACGACTTCGGGGGGTTGACCGACTCCGAGATAATAGAAAAGGCCGCCGGGTCCGTCGGGACTGCGGAATACGACGGATGGATCGACGGCATCCCTGATTTCGACAGAAGACAAATCGAGGACAGATGGGGGAAGGCCCCCGGCCAGGTGGCTTCTGCCAAAGGCAGGATGATTATTCCCGGATTCGTCTCCGGGAACGTGGTCGTGACCCTCCAGCCGCCGAGAGGGTGGGGGGAGGGCGCCGACGAGCTTTGCCACGACCCGGTGCTACCTCCGCACCATCAATACCTGGCTTTCTACAGGTGGCTCAGGGACGTGTTCGGCGTCGACGCCGTGATCCACATGGGGACCCATGGGACGCTGGAATGGCTTCCAGGGAGGTCCGCCGCGCTCTCCGGCAAATGCTATCCGGACCTCGTCTTGGATTCGATACCGAACATCTACCCGTACATGATAGACGACCCCGGGGAGGGCATACAGGCCAAGAGGCGGTCGGAGGCCGTCCTGGTGGGCCACCTGAACGCCGTGATGACCCGCGCCGAGCTCCATGACGGGCTTCTAAAGATAGACTCCCTGATCCAGGAGTACGTGGGCATGGGGGCCGCCACGAACCCGCGGAGGGAGAGCCTCCTGAAGGAGATCCTGGAGGCCGCCACGGAGGAGAACCTGCTCGACGACATAGGCTTGACTGAAGACTCCGGGACCGAAGAGATGGCGGAGAGGATATGGGCGCTCCACGACCTGGTCACCGAGGCCAAGGACGCCCTCATAAGGGACGGGCTCCACATCCTGGGAAAGGTGCCCGAAGGGAATCTCCTGGCCGAGTCCGTCTATTCCCTTAGCCGCCTGGACAACGGGTCCGTGCCGTCTCTGAGAAGGTCCGTCGGGGAATCCTTGGGCGCAGACCCGGAGAAGGACCTGGACGACACGGACGACGCGACATCGAGGCTGATAGAGGCCATGATGGGCGCAGGGTTCCGCACGGATGAATGCCTGAAGATTTGCAAGGACATGGTCCCTGGGACCACCTCCGCGCTGGAGGAGTCGGTCCGCTATGTATGCGAAAGAATCTACCCCTCGCTGACGGCCACTTCCGGAGAGATAGGGTCGGTCCTGGAGGCTCTGTCCGGCGGATATGTGCTTCCCGGCCCATCCGGAGCCCCCACCCGCGGCAACGCGGACATACTCCCGACCGGTAGAAATTATTACGGCCTGGACCCGGACACTTTGCCCACCCGCTCGGCCTGGACAGTCGGGAAGGGCATGGCGGACCAGATGATCTCGAGATTCATCGAGGACAAGGGCGTCTTCCCCAGGGAGATCGGGTTCATAATCTGGGCCACGGACACCTACAAGAACGGGGGAGACGACATAGCCTACATCCTTTGGCTGATGGGCGTGAGGCCGGTCTGGGCCGAGAGCGGCTCGGAGGTCACCGGGTTGGAGGTCATACCGCTGGAAGAGCTTGGCCGCCCGAGGGTGGACGTGACCGTCCGCATCACCGGGCTCTTCAGGGACGTGTTCCCCAACATAATAGAGCTGATAGACGAGGCGGCGTCCATGGTCATGGGCCTGGACGAGTCCGAAGAAGACAACGCCATGGCCGCCAACCTGAGGAAAGACATGACGGACCGCATGCTCGAGGGCATACCTGACGACGAGGCCAGGAGGATGTCGTCCGTACGCGTGTTCGGATGCCCTCCGGGCGCCTACGGGCCTGGGGTGAACCACCTCATCGAGTCCGGGAAATGGTCCACGCTCAAGGACCTGGCCGACTCATACGTCTCCTGGGGAAGCTACGCGTACGGCAGAGGATACTCCGGGACCCAGCTGAAAGACGAGTTCGTAAGGCGCCTGACCAAGGTCAAGGCGACCGTGAAGAACATGCCGGACAGGGAGATCGACCTGATCGACATCGACGACGTCTACGGATACCTGGGCGGGATGAACGCCCTGGTCAAGGCCTACGGAGGAGACGCGGTTTCATACATGGGCGACGGCTCCGACCCTGGCTCCACCAAGGTCCGCACCCTGGGGGAGGAGATGAAGTTCGTCTTCCGCAGCAAGGCCCTCAACCCGAAGTACATAGAGGGGATGAAACGGCACGGCTACCGCGGCGCGGCGGAGATGGTGAACGTCATCGAGCACGCCTTCGGCATGGACGCCACCTCGGACGTCATGGACAAATGGATGTACGACGGAATCGCCGAGAAATACCTCCTGGACAAGGACACCTGGGACTGGATGGAGGAGGTCAACCCGTACGCCGCCGCCGAGATCCTGGACCGCCTCCAGGAAGCCGTCTCCAGGGGCATGTGGGAGGCCGATGACGACATGCTCGAGAAGCTGGACGAGCTCAGCCGCCTCGCGGAGGACAGGCTGGAGGACCTCACCGACCGACGCAGGGAAACTGGATATACCGACCTGCCCATCTCTCGGGCATG
>JAFZXW010000214.1 GCA_017616575.1 Candidatus Methanomethylophilaceae archaeon | reverse complement strand
GGTGGCCAGGACCGTGATGTCGCCCGCCGAGCTCCCTGTGGGGGCCATAACCGCGATGATAGGGACGCCTGTCTTCGCTTATATGCTGATGAAGAGGGGGCGGAACTATGACGGACGACGTCCCCGTGCTCAGGATCAGGGGGCTCTCCAAGGAGTTCGACGGGTTCCAGGCGCTGAAAGGGGTGGATCTGGAGTTCGGGAAGGGCCTCCTCATCGGGTTGATAGGCCCCAACGGCTGCGGGAAGTCGACCATGATGAAGTGCATCTCCAGGATCCACGAGCAGACCACCGGGACCATCGAGGTCGCCGGGAAGGACGTGTCCTCGATGAAGGCCGCGGAGGTCGCGAAGCTGGTGGCCAACGTCCCCGCGGAGGCGGGCCAGACCTTCGGGATCAGCGTGATGGACATGGTGATGCTCGGGAGGTACCCGTTCGTGGACAGGATATGGTGGGAGGACCCCGAGGACGAGAGGGTGACCAAGGAGGCCATGCGGACGTTCGGGATCTATGAGCTGAGGCGGAAGCAGGTCGCTTTATGCTCATCCGGGGAGCGGCAGCGCGCCCTGATAGCGAAAGCGTACGTCCAGGAGCCCAGGCTGATGCTTGTGGACGAGCCCACGTCCCACCTGGACATGAAGTACAAGCTCCAGGTCATGGAGTACCTTCAGAAGATGGCCCGCTCGGACATGACCGTGATCGTCGCGGAGCACGATATCTCTCTGATGGCGAGGTACTGCGACGTGTGCGTGATAATGAAGCGTGGCGAGGTCGTCGCGGTCGGAGACCCCAAGGAGATCATCACGGAGAAGCTCATCAGGGAGGTCTACGAGGTCGAGGCCAGGGTCGGACTGGATGCGGACGGGGAGATATACGTCCTTCCGAAGAGGTACGTGGAAGGCTCTCTTTGAAGGTCCAGAGGGGTTCTGGAATCATACAGAATGGATTGGATTCAATTCGGGGAAATGTTGGGAACCCGCCGATTCCAATTCGGGGAAATGTTGGGAACCCGCCGATTCCAATTCGGGGAAATGTTGGGAACCCGCCGATTCCAATTCGGGGAAATGTAAATATCGGCAGTTCTACATATCTGTACGATGCCTGAGGAGGTATTCGTCCGGAGCATTTACGACAAGATGCTGGAGTGGAAGCTGGAGTGGAGCGACGGATACGCCCTTCTGATCAAGGGCGCCAGGAGGGTCGGGAAGAGCACCGCGGTCCGGGAGTTCGCGAGGAGGGAGTTCCGCACTGCGATGGTGATAGACTTCTACAGCCCGCGTCCCGGGACCTTGGAGGTCTTCGAGATGTATTGGAACGATTACGGCCGCCTTTTCACTGAACTTCAGGCCATCTATTCCATCGACCTTTACGAAGGGGAGAGCGTGGTAGTCTTCGATGAGGTCCAGCGTTATCCCAGAGCTCGGGAAATGATCAAAGGTCTGGTCGAGGACGGCAGGTACAGGTATATCGAGACCGGCTCTTTGATCACATTGTCTTGCGCCTCGGCCGGGATAATGATACCTTCGGAGGAGTACCGCGTCGACATGCACCCGATGGATTTCCACGAGTTCTGCATCGCCATGGGGGAGTCCAGGAAGTGGGAGCTCGCCAAGGAGGGATTCGACAGGATGGAGCCGGTGGGCGCGGTCCACAAGGAGCTCATGGAGATCTACAAGACGTACATGGTCGTCGGGGGGATGCCACAGGCCGTCGCCAGGTTCAAGAAGACCAGGAGGTACTCGGACGTCGAGAAGGTGAAGGACGGGATCCTGAGCCTCTACCACGAGGACCTGGCCAAGATTCCCGTCAACGGGGGGAACGCCGCCAAGAGGATCTTCGACCTCGTCCCCTCGATGCTGAGCAGGCACGAGAAGAGGTTCCGCCCTGGTGGCGTGAAGAAGGGAAGCAGGACCTCTGATTACTTGGACAGCATAATGTGGCTCAAGGATTCCCGCATATGCAACGTGTGCATGGAGATCAGGGACCTCCAGGCGGCCCTCGACTTGACTGCGGACGAGACGTCGCTGAAGTGCTATCTTCTGGACACCGGCCTGCTCCTCACCCAGGCGTTCAACGAGCGCGTATTGGAGAGGGACGACGTCAGGGGCGCCTTCGTGCGCGGCAGGCTGGGGATGAACGAGGGGATGCTTTTCGAGAATTCCGTGGCACAGGAGCTGGTCTCGTGCGGCATCGACCTGAGGTTCTCGCGGTTCTACACCGACGACAAGCATGTCGGGGAGGTCGATTTCGTGGTAGGGGGCAGAAGGCCCGTCCCGATCGAGGTCAAATCAGGGAATTCTTCCAGGCACGCTTCCCTGGACCGTTTCATGGAACGCAACGCCGGCCGCGTCGGGAAGGCGTACGTGATACATGCGGCGGACCTCAGGATAGACGGGCCCCTGACGTATCTGCCAGCGTACATGGCCGGGATGCTCGGGAGGAGCCTTTCCGGGGATGTTTCTGTCGACGATGCCACATACTTCAGTCTCGGTCATCGAATGACTCGTTTCAACTGGCTGAATGTTTGTATTCCTGGTTCCGGCAACCAGGGGCGTCTGGTCGCTCAGATGAATTCCAATTCGTTCGCGGTTACAATCTCGCGGACAGTCACGAGGTCTGTTTTCATGGCGGCGGCGTCATT
>JAFZXW010000213.1 GCA_017616575.1 Candidatus Methanomethylophilaceae archaeon | reverse complement strand
CGTCACTTCTATATGGTCCTACTCATTTTACGAATGCAAGTTCATCACGAGTGTAGAGATACCGAATTCGGTGACATATATCGGGGGGATGGCATTTTATTATTGCACATCCCTAACATCCATAATCATACCGGATTCTGTTACTTATATCGGTTCTCAAGCGTTTTACGGAAGCAATAGCCTTGAAATGGTTAGTTTTGGGACGGGTCTGACGACAATGTATTATGGCCCGTTCACTGTGACGTTCAAGGACGCCTACGGAAACACTCTTTCTCAGACAATCGAGAACCTTGCCGGACATGTTTTCGAGGGCTCCGACGGGGTTCTGACTATCGTATCCTGAATAAAACCGGGGCTTCAGCCCCTTCTTCTCAAATATGTAATGGCGATTATCCGCCATGCACGAAGAGATCGCCCGCCTTCTCAGCGGCGGGAGGAAGGCCGTTCTCGTACATGGGAACGCCGACGTCGACGCCCTCGGCTCCGCCTACGCCTTGTCCAAGCTGTTTCCGGAGGCCGACATCTACGCCCCCGGCGGGCTGGACCGCGTCGCCAGGGTCGTCGCCGAGAGGATGGGGATCGCCGTCCTGGAGGAATGCGACCTGTCCGCCTACGGCAAGGTCGCGGTCGTCGACACCTCCACCCCGGAGCAGCTGGAGACAGACCATCCCATTCCGGAAGACGCCGTCGTCATCGACCACCACTTCCCCAGCGGCAAGTGGGGGAACCGCCCGATGCTGGTGGACGACTCCCGCGTCTCCTGCTGCGAGATCGTCCTCGAGCTGTACGACCGCCTGGGGGCGGAGCTCCCCCGCGACTCCGGCCTGATGCTCCTAGGCGGGATGTTCACCGACAGCGGCGGCTTCCGCTTCGCCGACCCCCGCCTGCTCCGCGCCTTCTCCGACGTAATGGAAAGGTGCGGGATCCACATGGACGAGGTCATGACGCTCACCAAGGCTCCGGACAGCATCTCGGAGAGGGTGGCCGTCCTGAAGTCGATGGAGCACATGAGGTTCGAGAGGATCGGCCCCTGCCTGATCGCCGTCTCCCTGGCCGGGAGCTTCGAGGCCTCCGTATGCAGGGCGCTCCTGGAGGCCGGCGCCGACGTCGCCATCGTCGGTTCCCAGCGCGACGAGACGTTCCGCCTGAGCGCCAGGGCCAAGCAGGACGCAGTGAGGAAAGGGTTGAACCTCGGCGCCATCCTGGGCGACGTTGGTACGGAGACTGGCACAGTCGGCGGAGGCCACGAGGGCGCCGCAGGGGTTTCCGGCGTAGGCGACGCCGAGGCAATGCTGCACATGTGCAAGTGCAGGGCGATGGACTTCTTTCGCGAGCTGAAGGCGAGGGACGCCCTTTGACATCCTACCCCCTGCTTCGGAGATGCTTCGAGGACGCCCCGGTCGTCGACAGGGGCGGGTACGACTACTTCGTCAATCCGATCAGCGACGGTGTCCCGCGGGTGGATCCCGGCGTCCTTCAGGAGGCGGTGGACGGCCTCATATCGGAGGCGGGGTTCGACTGCGACCTGATCCTCGCCCCTGAGGCCATGGGGATACCCCTGGCGGCCGGCATATCCTTGAAGGTCGGAATTCCTTTCTCAGTGGTCCGCAAGAAGAGGTACGGGCTCCCCGGGGAGGTCGGGCTTCTCCAGCAGACAGGCTATTCCAAGTCGGCCATGTACCTGAACGGCGTCGGGGAAGGCACGAGGGTCGCCATAGTCGACGACGTGCTGGACACCGGTGGCACCGTCGTCGCCATCGCGGAGGCGGCCAGGAGGGCAGGGGCCATCCTCACGAAGGTGGCGGTCGTCTATTCGAAGGCCGACGTCCGCTTGTTCTCCGAGAGGATAGGCGTTCCGGTCGTCGCGCTGCTGTCCGTCGGGGTCGAGGGCGGGCGTCCTTTCGTCAAGCGAACGTGACCGCACGCCCCCGCCATTATCCCCTGCCGCGGGGAATCCCGCCGAGTGGACCTTCTGGACTTGGCGACATTCGCGCTCGCGTCCCTGGCCGGCGCGGGCATGGGGACCTTCAGCGGCCTGGTCCCGGGTATCCATGTGAACACTTTGGCGGCCGTGATGCTCGCTTCTTATCCAGCAATGGAGGCGTCCCTTTCAGGATTCCTGGACCCCCAGTCCGCGGCCGTCGCCGTGTGCTGCTGCATAATGTCAGCGTCGGTGGTCCACTCCTTCCTGGACTTCGTGCCTTCGGTGTTCGTAGGGGCACCGGACTCCGAGGACTGCGTGTCGGTGCTGCCGGGGCATCGCCTTCTTCTTCAAGGGAAGGGAATGGCAGCGGTCAGGTCGGCCGCCGTCGGGAGCCTGGTCGGGACCTCCGCGGCGATACTCCTGGCGATACCGCTTCAATGGCTGATGCTGTCCGGGGCCGAGGGGGTTCTAGACAGGATATCCCCGTTCATGGTGGCCGGGGCTGCGCTGGTGGTGATCCTGGCGCAGTTCAGGAGGGGCGCCGGCTCTGCCGGTATGGCCGCATTCTTGGTATCTGGGGCGCTGGGGGCCGCGGTCATGTGGCTTCCGATACCGTCGGAGGGCCTTTTTGGAGAAGGCTCCCTAATGTTCCCGATGCTGTGCGGGCTGTTCGGGGTCCCGGTCCTGTTGGAGGCGTCTTCGGAGGGCAGGCCTCCCCCTCAGATCGACGACGGGAACGACCCTCAAGTCGCCATAGCCGGCCTCAGAGGGGTGGTCATGGGATGCGTCGCGGGATGGTTCCCAGGAATTACCGCCACTGTGGGCGCGTCGGTCTCTGCCTGCTTCATGCCCGAGAACCGGCCGGACAGGTTCATAGCCGTCGTGGCGTCCATCGGGTCGGTGACCGCCGTCCTTTCATTAGTGACGCTGTCGGTCTCTGGAAGCGGAAGGTCCGGTACCGCGCTCGCGATAGGGGAGATAGCCGGCGCAGGGATTTCCGGGCTGGCGTCGGAGACGTTCCTAGCGCTCCTGTTCTCCGCCGCCGTAGGCTCTATGTGCGGCTATGTCCTGACCATTCGCGCCGGGAAGGCTTTCGCATCGATGGCTTCGATTACGGACCAGGCGAGGATAAGCAGGGCAGTGCTGGCCGTCAACGTGGCGCTGGTCCTGCTGCTTACCGGCCCCTTCGGTCTGATGGTGCTGCTGGTTGCTTTGATAGCCGGGTTCCTGCCTGGATCCTTCGGAACGGACAGGACGGTCCTGTGCGGATGCCTCCTGCTGCCGGTGATCCTCAACGGGATCGGAACCTGGACGCCGCCTTGGACATGAAGCGCGCCGAGTCCACAAGGAAGCGCTCGTGGGTTCCCGACCCGATCTCCCCGGAGCCGTCCCTGGCTGAAATGCGGAACACAAGCCTTCTTCTGTCGACTTCCACGAGCTCCGTTTCGCACACCGCCACGGCTCCAATCGGGGACGGGGCGTCATGGCGGAAGTCCATGCGCGTGCCGACGGTGCTTTCTCCATCGGCAAGGAACGGCAGGAGGCTCTCCGCGGCGGCCTGCTCCGCCATCGTCATCAGGACGGGCGTGGCCAGGACCTCCAGCGACCCGCTCCCTACCGCGGCGGCGGTCATTTCTGGGGAAACCTCTCTTCTCACGGACCCTTTGATTCCGGTTTCGATCATGATCGACGGCATGTCATGCGGATATTATACGTTCGGCCACTTTCGGGCACCCCTTTCTTAATTTCAAATACGGAACAGGCGTGGTGCAAGCGATACATGGCGGCAACGCCGCCGGGAGGAACGATGAACACCGTCTGCACCGACCAGGTCCAGTTCGAAGGGGCGTCCGAGGAGCCTGCGGCAGGCGTGTCCGATGAGCTGTTCAAGGTCAGGGAGGCCCTCCGCGCCGAGGCCGGCAGGGCGCGCCAGGTCTGTCCGGACGCGGTCCTGGAGGAGCTCGCCTCCCGCCTCCCTACAAGGCCGGAGGACCTGGACGCGATCCCCGGCGTAGGGAAGCTGTTCGTCGAGCGCTACGGGGAGGATTTCCTGGAGGTCACCCGCAGGTTCGCGGCAGAAAGGTCGGGGTCCATCGGATTGCGCTGCGAGACGGCGGAGGCCCTCAGGAGGATGGAGAAGAACCTCACCGACCTGGGGAGGGGGAACCGCATGCTATTCCAGCCGCGCATGTACCGCGCCGGCAGCATCGACATGCTGGACATCCAGAATGCGGACATCTTCGGGACGTTGTTCAGGGGAGGGTCGTTCTGCACTGAGGGATGCGAGGACGGCGTCCGCAGGCATGTCAAGGAGATAGTCCGCGAGGCCGACAGGGAGTGCCGCGACAGGGGGGTCTCCGACCTCTACATAGCGTATCCGTTCGTGGAAGGACGGCTACAGGACGGCTTCGCGGTCAGGGCCCCCCTCGCGTTGTTCCCGGCGGCGGTCCGCAGAGAGAAGGGCGAGGTCTTCGTCTCCGTCGACTCCTCCCGCGACCCGACGTTCAACGGGGCGCTGATCCTGGCGTGGATGAAGGCTTCCGGGGAGGACGGGCCGCTTCCCGACCTGGCTGTGGAGGATGTGGCTCAAGACGGGTTCATGGACAGTCTTTTGAGTTTCTACGCCGGGGCGGGCATCCGTCTTTCCCGCCCGGAACCAGGGCCGGCCCCGTTCCGCGGAGGGGACGCCGACCGCATGCCTCCTTACGCCCGCGGGGAATTGGCCGTCATGCCATTCGCCGTCCTCGGAAGGTACCCCCTGTACTCGAGCTGCGTCCAGAAGGACTTCGCGTCCATCCTCTCGGGAAGCGTGGCCAGCGGAGTGCTGGACCGCATGGCCGGCGCCCCCCGCCATTTCCCGTCCCCTTCCGAAGGAAACAAAGGAAGGCCTATGGCGTCCTCCATACCCTTGGATCCGGCGCAGGAGAGCATCGTCTCCTCGCTGTGGGAGTCGGACGGCCTGGTGGTGCAGGGGCCCCCGGGGACCGGGAAGTCGCAGGTTATCGCCGAGATGGCCGTCTCCGCCGTCCTGAAGGGGATGAACGTCCTGGTCGTCTCGGAGAAGAAGGCCGCCCTCGACGTCGTGCGCTCCCGCCTCGGGCCGATTTCCGACTATTGCATGCTGGTCGACGACGCTGGGGACAAGGCCTCGTTCTATCCCCAGCTTTCCAAGATGCTTTCTCTTCCGGACGTCCGGGAGAATCCTGAGTTGGAGGCGGCCGAGGAGGAGGTCGGGAAGTCCCTGCACGCCTTGGACCGGATATCGGAATCGTTGTACGAGGAGCAGGGGTCAGGGATGCTCCCGATAAGGCTGTACTCTGAGGACCTGGCCCGTAGGCTATCCGGGAAGGCCGTGCCGGCCGCGTTGGAGGAGAACGTCCCGTCCAGGGCCAAGACGCTGAGTTACGAGGAGGCGGCGGCCATGCACAGGCTGTTCTCCGACCCTTCCGTCTTGCAGTCCTACCTGCGTTACAGGGGGGCCATACGGGAGCACCCAGTCCTCCTGGCGATGAAGGAAGGCCTGACGCCGAAGGACTTGAGGTCTTTGGAGGCCGACCTGCGCAGGATATCCGAATCATGGAACGGGCGGCCGTCATGCAGGATGGAGGCGGAAAGGGAAGCCTATTCTGTGCTGGGAAGGTTCTTCGACGGGGTCGGTCCCGGCCTGCTGGGGACGGTGCTGAAGGACCCGGATGCCGTCGTATCTTCTTTGGCGTCCTATGGAGATTATTCTGAGGGCTCCAGTATGTTCGGGGACCTAGACCCTGCGTGGAAGTCCTACGGGAACGGGGTCTTGGAGGCGTCCTCCGCGCTGGGAATCGGTCTTTCAGAAGTCGAGGAGGCCATGTTCGCGCTCGTCGAGGCCGAACAGGCCAGGATCTTCGACGAAGGGTTCGACGCGTCTATGCTGGAGACTTTCGAGGATGCGTTGACGGATGCGGAGAAGGCGATGGATGCTTTGCGTTCCGCCGTGCGCGCATCCGCGATTTCATCTTTAGATGAAAGCCTCCGCTCCATCATGGATTCCAGGAGGTTCGGGGACATGTCCCGCATCATCTCTTCTAAAAGAAGATGGAGCCCCGGCAGGTTCGTCAGGAGGTTCGGATACGAGATGACCGAGGGCGTCCGCATATGGCTGATGACCCCGGACGCGGTGTCCGAGGTGCTTCCACTCGAAGCGGGGATGTTCGGGCTGCTGGTCTTCGACGAGGCTTCGCAGATGTTCGTCGAAAGGGGGGTGCCGGCGATGCAGCGCGCCAGGAGGGTGGCGGTCGCCGGGGACCGGAGGCAGCTGCGCCCTTCCGCCGTCGGGTTCGCTAGGTACGAGGATTCCGACGGAGGAAGCCTGCTGGACGCCGCGGCGGCCAGGTTCCCGTCGTCCATGCTGGATTACCATTACAGATCGAGATATGGCGCCCTGATGGCGTTCTCCAACCGGGCGTTCTACGGCGGGAGGCTCCATGTTGCGCCGGACGTCGACATCCCCGGACGTCCTCCCATCGAGGTCCGCAGGGTGGACGGGACCTGGGAAGGCCGTGCGAACCTCAGGGAGGCCGAGGAGGCCGTCAAGGCCCTAAGGGAGGTGCTGGAAGGGGACGGGACGGTCGGGATCATAACGTTCAACTCTTACCAGAGGGACCTGGTCCTGGACGTTCTGGAGGCGGAGTGCGCCTCGGACCCGGCATTCGGGAGGAGGGTGGCCGCCGAGTCCCGCAGGACCAGCGGAGGGGAGGACGTGGGCCTCTTCGTGAAGAACGTGGAGAACGTCCAGGGCGACGAGAGGGACGTGATAATCTTCTCCGTCGGGTACGGGCGGGACCGCGGCGGCCGCTTCTCGCAGAGGTTCGGCTGGCTGAACGCGGACGGCGGCGAGAACCGCCTGAACGTGGCGATAACCAGGGCCAGGAGCAGGATGGTCGTGATAAGGTCGTTCGATCCCGGCGATATCCGTTCCGACGAGGGCGGCCCCGGGCTGTTCAAGTCCTTCCTGAGATACGCGGACGCCGTCTCCTCCGGGGACGCCGCGGGCGCCATGAAAGTCTTGGATTCCATCGGCCCGGCCGTTACTGACAGGCCGGGGGGCGGAAGCTCCGCCGCGGCGTCCCTCCTTGAATCCGCTCTGAGGCGCGCAGGGTTCGGGGTGGAGCGCGATGTCGGCGCCGAAGGCTGCGTGCTGGACCTGGCCGCCGTCCGCGACGGGAGGAGGGTCCTGGGGATAGAGGTGGACGCCGGGCTGTACGCCGCGGACGGGGACTCGATGGCCAGGGACTGCCTCAGGCGCAGATACCTCGGGTCCAGGGGGTGGAAGGTCTCCCGCCTGTGGACTCCGATGATGTGGAGGGACCCCGAGAAGGAGTGCTCCCGCATCGTGAGGGAGGCGCAGGACGCTTGGATGAATATGCAAAAAGGTAATCAAACACGGGAATGATGCGCAACCATGGCAAACACCGTCCTGAAGATAGAGGGAATGATGTGCGAAGGCTGCGTGAACGAGGTCAAGACCTCGCTGGAGGCCGTAGAAGGCGTCAGCTCCGCCGAAGTGAACCTGAAGAAGGGGACGGCCACCGTCTCTCATGACGGCGTCCCTCCGGATAGGCTCATCGGCGCCGTCGTCGACGCCGGCTTCAGGGCGTCCGTCAAGAAAGGAT
>JAFZXW010000012.1 GCA_017616575.1 Candidatus Methanomethylophilaceae archaeon | reverse complement strand
GGGTGCGCGACAAGGTGTTCGGGAAGGGGATCTACACCTACGGGTTCGTGTACTTCTCGACGCATTGCAAGAACAACTGCACTTTCTGCTATTACAGGAGGTCCAACACCGGGATAGACAGGTACAGGAAGTCCATCGAGGAGATCGTCGACCTGTCCGCCAGCCTTCTGGACGCAGGGATAAACCTGTCCGACCTCACCATGGGCGAGGACCCGGTCATGTACGCGGACGACTACAAGCTCCTCATCGACACCATATCGGCGGTCCACGACGAGGTCGGGATCAGCATCATGGCCTCCCCCGGGGCGCTTCCGGAGAGGATGTTCCCGGTGGTCCGGCAGGCCGGGGCGGACTGGTACGCCTGCTATCAGGAGACGTACAACAGGAAGCTCTTCGAGTCCCTCAGGCTGGAGCAGAGCTTCGACGACCGCCGCAACCAGAAGATATGGGCCAGGAAGGCCGGGCTGCTCACCGAGGACGGCATGATGATCGGCCTCGGGGAGAACGTCCGCGACAGGGCCGAGACCATAGTCACCATGGGGAGCCTCGGTTGCGACCAGGTGAGGGCGATGACCTTCGTGCCCCAGGTGGGCACCCCCATGCAGGACTTCACCCCTTACGACTCCACCGAGGAGCTGAAGGCCATAGCGGTCATGAGGCTCCTCAACCACGACAAGCTCATCCCCTGCAGCCTGGACGTCGAAGGCATCGCCGGCCTTAGGACGAGGATCGACGCCGGCGCCAACGTGGTGACGTCCATAGTCCCCCCGAGCAAGAACCTCGCCGGGGTGGCGCAGCACGAGCTGGACATCGAGAACGGGAACCGCTCCGTGGAGCACGTGTTCGAGATGCTGGACGAGACCGGCCACCGCCATGCCACCAGCACGGAGTACAAGTCGTATCTCGATTCGCGCAGGAGGAAGGCGCTCAGATGACCCGCATCGCGATCGTCGGCGGCGCCCTCCAGGGCATGGAGGCGGTGCTGCTTTCCAAGGCCGCCGGCTACGAGACCGTGGTTCTGGACAGGAAGCCCTCGGCCCCGGCGCTCTCGCTATGCGACGAGCCTGTGGTCCTGGACCCTACGAAGGACCCTGCCGGCGCGGCAAGGGTGTTCTCCGGCTGCGACGCCGTGATCCCCGCATGCGAGGAGATGGACCTGCTGGAGACTCTGGACTCCATGCGCATGGACGTCCCTCTGCTGTTCGATCTCGCCTCATACAGGGTGTCCAGCTCCAAGAACCGCTCCAACGAGATCATGGCTTCCGTGGGCGTCCCGCTCCCCAAGCCCTGGCCGGAATGCGGATTCCCTGCGATTGTCAAGCCGTCCTCTCAGAGCGGGAGCATCGGCGTGGCCGTGGCGAACTGCGAGGACGACGTGAAGAAGGCTTTGAAGTTCATCGAGGAGCTGGGCGACGAGCCGGTCATGCAGGAGTTCGTCCATGGGAAGAGCGTCTCCATAGAGGTCATCGGCGACGGGAGGAAGGCGAGGTCGTACGTCACCACCGAGGTCTGCCTAGATTCCAACTACGACTGCAAGATGGTCAGGTGCAACCCAGGAATCCTTTCCAAGGAGGACGACGCGCTCTTCGGGAAGATCGGGAGGGACGTGGCCGAGGCCATGGGGCTGAAGGCCCTCATGGACGTGGAAGCCATTCTGACCCCCAAGGGCCTCAGGGTGCTGGAGATTGACGCGAGGATACCCAGCCAGACCCCTGCCGCGATCGAGGCGGCCACCGGCGTCAACCTTTTGGAAGAATTGGCCACGACAGCCTTCGGCAGGCCGGCGGGAAGGGCCCCTTCCGAGGGATGCTCCGTCTACCGCCACGTGGTGTTCAAGGACGGCGTCCTCCGCTCCAGCGGCGAGAAGGAGTTCGGGCACGTGTCCGCGCCCAGGTTCGCCCCGGGACTGTTCGGGTGCGAGAACTCCATCACCGACTACGCGCCTGGGAAGGCCGAGTGGAGGGCCACGCTAATCTCCGAAGGCAGGACCGAGGAGGAGGCCGATTCCAAGGCCGGCCGCTGCATCGAGAGGATATTGGACGAATGCTCCGCCGAGAGGTTCATAGACGGCGTCCCGGAGATGGTCCGATGACCAGGCTCACCTCCGACCTTATAGAGGGAGTGCCGGACGACCGCATGGACCTGGACTCCGTTCTGAGGAGGACGTGCGGCACCACGGTCAAGCAGATGGCCGTCCAGGCCGCCGGGCTGTCCGGGGATGTGGATCTTTCATGCTTCAAGGCCGCCTGCGTCCCGATCACCTCGGGGCTGGGGGTGATCGGCGGATTCTCCGAATCGGTCAACGCCATCGTCGGCAGGCTGGGCATGGAGTCCTACGTCACCCGCGGGACCGACGTCCAAGGGTTCTCCGAGGCCATCCGCGACGGCGCCGACATCGTCATGATGGCAGACGACACGATGTTCATAGCGTACAACGTGCGCGAGGGAAGGCAGACCAACAACTCCTGGGGGACCGCGATGGGCTATTCCGTATGCCTGAGGAACGCCGCCGGCGGTTTGGAGGGCAAGGAGGTCCTGGTGATAGGCGCGGGGTTCGTGGGGACCGAGGCGGTCCAGATCCTGAAAGGGATGGGGGCCGACGTGTCTGTGACTGATATAGTCCCCGAGAAGGCGGAGGCTCTTCAGGCCAGGTTCGGCGTAAAGGCCGTCAGGGACAAAGATTCCGCGATCTCCGCCCACAGGCTGATATTGAACGCGGCTCCGGCCTCGTTCCCCGGAAGGATAATGGCGGAAGGCTCTATCGTGTCGACGCCTGGCGTTCCTCACGAGTTCGACGAGGAGGGCAGGAGGAAGGCGAAGGCCATAATCCACGACCCTCTCGAGATCGGCACCGCGGTCATGGCCGTCAACAGCGCCGCGTACACTATAAAGAAGGAAAGGCGAGGGGGCCTGCCCCTCTTTTTCAGATGTAGTCGAACCCGACGATGGCGGAGGCGATCTGGGGGTCGTCCAGGTCTATGCCGTATTTCTTCTTGAGGTACTGGTCGGCTTCGAGCGCGGGGTAAAGGATCACGGCCCTTTTCACCCCTTCGGACTCGCCGAGGCACTTCAGCTCCTGCGGGAGCATAACCATGACGCACTCGCCCATGTCCGCGTTCGGGTCTATGGCGAAGTCCTCGCCCATCCAGACCAGGTCCGGGTCGGAGGAGTACTTCTCCCTCATGCAGTCCGGCACGTCGAACCCCACCATCTTCCCGCCGGTGTCCTCCATGATCATCACGTGGCAGTCCGGGGGCTCGAAGGAATAGTCGCAGAAGAACACGGCGCGCCCCTGGCTTTCGACGCATGCCTTGAGCGCCCGGTTCTCCATGGGCATGCCGAACGTCGTGTCCTCTATCCCGTCCTCAAGGCGGCAGACCTCCTTGAAGGTCTCCTCGTCGGCCGGAAAGGCTGCGCGGGCGCCTTTGGCGACTTTGAGCTTTTCGATTATCTTGTCGTCGGACATGGGAATCTTTGGATGAATCCGATGCCAGGTTCATATAACCAACGTATCGGCGGCGTCCCGGCGCAACAGTTATCCACGGAAAGGGCATCGGCCGGCCGATGATAGGCGCGTCTCTGCTATGGGTAATAGTCGGCGGAGTGCTGGAGCCCGTATGGGTGGTGATGCTGAAGAAGTACGACACCGCCGAGAGCTAGAAGTGGGTTTGGCTCGTCCTTACGGTCGTGTTCATGTATCTCAGCCCGATGTGCGTGGGCATGGCGATGGACGAGATGGACCTCGGTACCGCCTATTCGATGTGGACCGGCATGGGCGCGGTGTTCACGATCATCGCCGGGTACCTCCTTTACAAGGAGAAGGTGGACCGCATCAAGATAGCGCTGGTGTCGATGATCCTGTTCGGGGTGGTCGGGCTACATCTGACGGCGGGGGCGCGAGCATGAACAGGTCATGGCTTTGGGTGCTGGTCGGCGGGATGTTCGAGACCGCATGGGCCACTACGATGGACCTGTCCCATTGCTTCACCGACGTCTTCTGGACGGTAGTCACCATACTGATCCTTC
>JAFZXW010000212.1 GCA_017616575.1 Candidatus Methanomethylophilaceae archaeon | reverse complement strand
CCGTCGAAGGCGTATCCGTCCCTCGACGGGTCGTTGATGTACGGCAGGACGGAGCCTTCGGCGACCCTCAGCGTCTGGCCGTCGGAGACGGTTACATGGACGGCGTCGGCGAAAACCGTGTCGAGGATCGTGTCGCGGTCGACGACCGTCTTGTACGGCTCCCAGTCTTCCAGCCCGCGCCTCCATCCAGTCAATACCTTATCGGCCGGCACGGGGACGTCCGGGAACTCTATCAGAGCGCCCTTGGGAGCCTGGATCCTCACGTCTCCGGAATCGGCCCTCAGCGTCACCGTGAAGCACATGTCCATCAGGTCCTGGTAGTTCCCGACGGCCGCCTTGCCGGACTCGCTCAGGCCATCGTACCTGGACAGTATCCTCTGGAAGTCCCTCATGTTGACGTTGCCCTCGTCTGACATCGCGATGAACCTGTCAATGGACGCCTCGACGTCCTCAGGCGTGTAATCCGACCCTACGCCGAAGCAGAACAGGGTGGAGTCGTTCTTGACGAGCAGATGCCCGTCCTTGGATATGCAGAAGCTCTGCCAGCAGAAGTTGGCGGGCTCCGGCCTCAGCGTGAACAGCAGCTCGGAACCGTACTTGGAATCGCGGATGACATAGATCTCGGAATACCCGTTGGCGCTGTCCGCGGCCTCCCCCGGGTTCACGTGACCGTACTCCATCAGGTAGATGTAGACGGCGTAGCCGTTCTCGGCGGTGGAGTACGCGGTGGTGATGGCCGCGGTCCCCTTGGTCTGAAGTTCCCAGAAGACGCTCTTGGTCTTCATGGAGCCGTCCTCGGCGATGTCGATTATCCAGAAGGGCTCGTCGGTCCCCATGGTCTTCCCGCCGCCGCCGATGTAGATGACGTCATTCCAGATGACTGCCATGCACTGGGTGCCCCCGAGCTCGCATTCCGACTCCCAGAACCTCTCCGACGACAGGACGAACCCGTCTGACGAGACCTCGTAGGAGCGGATGGCGAGATGCTCGGGCGTGTTCTGGCCGAGCTCCTCTATCTCCTCCGCGGTCATGCTGCGGTCGGTGGCCCTCATCAGGGGGAAGTAGACCCTGCCCTCGTAGAAAGTCGGCCCGGAGGAGGAGAATTCCCTGTCGAACTGGATGCTGTCGACTGTCTCCCCGGTGTCGGCCCTTATCATCAGGGCGGTCGCGCCGCCTTCCTTGAACCCTCTCTTCACTATGACGCAGAAGTCCCCGAAGAACGCGGGGATCTCGTTGCAGAACCCGTCGGACTGGATGGCCCACAGGGGCTCGGAGACCTCGTCGGGACGGCTGGAATCCTTGTCCTCGGACGAGAAGCACTCGAAGCCTCCCTGGTAGGTCCCCATGAACACCTTGCCGTCGTAGTAGGACATGAACCACTGCACGTCCTGGCCGCCGACGGGGGTCCCGACGAACAGCGGCTCCAGCGTCTCGGCGTCGAACGCCTTGAGGATCGAATAGCTTCCACCAGAATCGGGCTGGACATACGCGGCGACGAATATCTTCCCGTCGCCGTAGGCCATCGGCATAGTGTAGACGCCGGCGGATTCGCACTTCACGACCGCCATGTCGGCGCCGGTGGACACGTCGCAGCAGTGGAGCGTGCAGTCCTCCCCCTTGTAGTAATAGACCTTGTCGTCCACGCACAGCGGGGAGCTGGGGACCTTCCAGATGTTGGTCCCGGCGTCCATGACCCCGGTTACGCTCCAAGCGAGCACCATGTCCTCCTCGGTCACAGGCGTCTTCGAATCGGTCACCCCGAGGCTCCCGAGGTCCCCTCCCGCGTACGACCACTGTGAAGGCGTGGTCTCGACGAGATCCCTGGGGTAAACGAGCTCGACAGGGTCGACCGGATCCACTGGGTCGGGGCCGACCGGATCGTGGTGTCCCCCTCCGTTGATCGCCAGGAAGACCCCGGCGAACAACGCTAATACGATCAATATCGTCGTGATGGTCAGCGCTTTCGTGGCTGTCCCTCCTTTTCGCACATAGAGGGATGAATGCTCCTAGACAGATTTATTTAAAATCGCAATTTTTTCCCTGTATCCTATCCAATGTATATTTTTATACATTAATAATCGACATTTCCGACCCTTTTCCACGTATGGAGACGAAAAGCCGCCACGCCGTTTTCCGCACGTCCCTCTCCATTCCAGCGATCTCGGAGTTCTATGGAACCGATGTCCGGATCGACTGTCCAGAAGGATTAACGCAGGGTTCTTTCAACCCAGAATATCTGAAAGAAGCGGGGCCCCGTATTCTGGACCATGACATGCGAGATTTGACGAAGAATGAGAAAAATGCGCCCACACGCATTCCGAAGACGCTTCCGGGAAGGCCTGGCCCGTTGGCCGGTCGCGACTGTCGTTCCTCAAGCGCCTTGCGGACCTCGTCGACGATGTCATCGGGGACCAGGGCCATGGCCTTGCCTTCGTCCATCCCCTCGGAGACGGCTTTGCTGACGGTGCGCGCATAGTTGCTAACCATCACCGCCCTCATCTCGCTCATCGCCTCCTCCCGTCCTTCCTCCCTGCCGCTTTCTATCAGTCCTCTCCTGTACTCTGCAACAATGGCCTCCATCATGTCCATGGCGTATCCGCTCCTCATTTCATCCGTCCACTGAATATTAAACTCTGTCGCGACGCGTTCTAGGCTGCGCCTCGGGTCCTCTCCCTTGCGGAACAGTGTGTCCAGCATCCTCATGGCGTCGCATGTGGCTCCCTCGGGGTCGCCGAGATGCAGCTCGGCAAGGCTCAGAGGCATCTGGAAATCATCGAAACACGGCCTTACGGTGCGCAACCTGTT
>JAFZXW010000211.1 GCA_017616575.1 Candidatus Methanomethylophilaceae archaeon | reverse complement strand
GGGCTACTCCAATCTGGTGAGCGCCATCGAGAAGGACTTCTCGTCCGTGTCGTTCTTCTCCTGCGCCGTGAACAAGGAGGACGGCTCGGCCAGCGCGGTGATGAGGCGCCTGTGCGAGGAGTCCCGCCCGGAGCTGGCGCAGTTCTTCCGATGGCGAAGTTACTTCTTCACATAGCTCTGGATCTCCGCTTTGGCCTCGTCCGAGGGGCGGAGGACGGGCTTCGGGAGGCCCACGGGGCAGGCCGCGATGCAGAGCCCGCAGGGGGATATCCCTTGTCTGGCCAGGATCTCCGCCCTGTCTATGCACCCGGTCTTGTCGGTGATGACGTCCGGATAATCCCCCGGGATCAGCGCATTTACCGGGCAGGCCTTGACGCACTTGTTGCAATGGATGCACACTTCCTTCTTCATCGGGCCGTTTCCTTCTATGGCGGCGTCGGTTAGCACCGTGACCCATCTGACCCTGGGGCCGTTCCTGGGGGTGATTATCACGTTGTTGGTCCCGAAGGTCCCCATTCCCGCCAGGTAGGCGGCGTGGCGGTGCGAGAAGAAGGCGTCGGGCGAGTCCCTGAGCCCGTTGATGCCGTGGTAGCCGTCCCTGGGGACGGGCATCGCCTGGAAGCCCCTGGTCATGAGTTCCACGGCCATGCGGTGAGCCGCGATGTCGAGCATGGCGTTGACGTTCTTGTACATCTGGCTGTACGCGATCGAGGGCGCGGTCGCCAGCGTGGCGTACGGCAGGGGGATCCCCATGACGACGGCCGTGCGGGAGCCTTGCATGACGGAGGTCGGCCTGTTTGCCGGGCGGATGCGTCTGCTCACTATAGGGTTCGTCGACCATAGGCCAGTATCGGCGAATCCGATATCGATTATGCCCATGCTTCTAGCTATGTCTACGAGCTCGTTCTTCAGATCCACTGCCGCACCTGTCAGCGTATATGGGGTCCAGTGTAAATCGGTTTCTGTTCGTTTGGACAGTTTTGCCTTGGTATAAGTTGTTTGAATACTATAGTGATTATAATATCTCAGTAAGAATTCATTCAGAATCGCTATTGACGTTTGATACCGTAGTCAGGTATCTAATTTTTTTAAGTGTACAAAAAAAATTCCATATTATTGAGATTTTTTAAAGAGCACTTAAAATTTATACAAGAATGTCCATGTAGAACCATGGTGGAAGTGAGGCGGTCCGATTACCTGGGGATGCTTTGGTCGGGAAAGGACGCCAACGATGTGATAAAGGTCGTGGTCGGCATGCGCAGGGCCGGCAAATCCACATTATTGAATCAATACATCGCCATGCTGATCGATTCGGGGGTAGACCGTTCTTCGATATTCAAGTTGGATTTCGATACGGTAAGGGACCAGGCCATAACCGAGAAGGACATGCTTAACCAATGGATAATCGAGAACATCCCGGATGACAGGCAGACCTACGTGTTCCTGGACGAGATACAGAACGTCAAGGATTGGGAGATGTCCGTGGCGGCTCTTCAGACCATGAAGCTTTGCGACGTCTACATCACAGGCTCCAATTCTAAGATGCTTTCCTCGGAGATTTCCACTAAGCTGTCTGGCAGATACATCGAGATAAGGGTGCAGCCGTTCTCTTTCAAAGAATACCTGGAAATGCATCCTTCAGACGACGTTGACAAGAGGTTCATGGACTATCTCACCTACGGCGGGCTTCCGGTCATCGACCCCGACAAAGATCCGAGGTTCATCGAAGGGCTGTTGGAAGGTGTGTTCAACACGGTCCTCGTGAAAGACGTCCTGGAACGTCTGAAGACTGACGACGTGTCGAAGATCGTCTCCATCTCCAGGTTCCTGTATTCTAACATAGGCAACCTTACCAGCATCGACTCGGTGGCCAAGGCAACGGGAATCGGGAACTCCACCGTGTCCAGATACATCGAGGAGATGCAAATGGCGCATCTGTTCCACCACGCGGAGAGGTATGACATCGTCGGAAAGAAGTTCCTGAAGACCAACGGCAAGTATTATGCGTCGGACCTGGGGCTAAGGACCGTCTCCCTCGGGGCTTCTAAAGGCAGGGATTTCAGCAGGCCGTTGGAGAACGTGGTCTATCTGGAGCTTCTGAGAAGGGGGTACAAGGTGTCGGTAGGTTGTTTCCGGAGTTTGGAAATCGATTTCATCGCGAAGAGGCTGGACACGGTCGAATACTATCAGGTATGCCAGACATTGGGGTCCGTCGAAACGTACGAGAGGGAGGTCAGGCCGTACAAAGGCATCAAGGACAACTACCGCAAGACGATCCTGACCATGGACAGGTTCGGGCTCGGCCAGGACGAGGGGATCGAGGTCAGGAACGTCGTCGACTGGCTGCTGGATCGCGTCGATAATAGATGAACTGGACGTCGAGGCCGTTCGGGTCCTTGACGTAGAAGAACACGGTCTTCTCGTCGGGGCGGACAAGGCCGGTGACCTCGAACCCCTTCTCCTTCAGCTCTTCGCGGTAGGATTCGGGGTCCGGATGGAAGAACCCCACGCTGATCCCCTCCCCCTTGTACTCGGGGCCGGCGTTCCGGATTATCTCGATGCAGGTGTCCCCCTCCTTGTCGGAGAGGAACGTTATCATCCCGTTGGGAAGCTCGTCGACCACGCTCAGCCCCGCCACCTCGCGATAGAAGCCTACGGACTCCTGGTATCTCGCGGTATGGATGGTCGTGTGTGCGAATCTCATGCCGGGTAATCCAGATGTCGGTATTAATCGATGACTGGCCTTTGTCAAAGTAGGGCTGCCATGTATATCGGCAGGTAGGTGACGTCTTCGCAGACCTCCAGATCCGAAGTGCAGACCACGAACGCGGTCCCCAGCCTGTCGCCGTACTTCTCCATGTAGCGGTCCAGGGACTTGTGCATCCTAGGCCTTTTCCCTGATTTGACCTCCACGGGGGTAGGACGTCTTTCCTTCACGATGATGAAATCTACTTCTTGGAGCTTCTCGGACCCCTCATGGGAGAATTTGCTGAAGAAGAGCCTGTGCCCGCTCATGGTCAGCTCCTGCGCGACCATGTTCTCGAAATACATCCCGCGATTGACTTGGACCTCTCCGTCGAGGATGCTGCGGTATATCGCGTCCGAGTCCTCCTTCAAGACGTTGAAGGACTGGGTGAATAGGAGGCCAGTGTCGCAGAGGTACATCTTGAGATCGTCATGGTCGCTGTGGTTTTCCAGATCGACGGCCGGTTCTGTGGAGCGGTAGCAGATGTTGACCATCATGGAGTCCTCCAGCTCGGAGATCGTCCTCCTCAGCTCCCTCATTCCTGTTTTTTCTTTGACCATTCCCGGGGAGAAGGTCTTGTCATGCTTCTCCAGGTTGGAGGGAAGCGCATTCAGAATCGCGCGCGCCTTGTTCGAACTGTTCTCGGAATCCAATTTGGCGGCGTCTTTCATGTACAGGTTCAGAATTGATCTTTTCACATCCTCGGCGGCGGCGAACGAGTTCTTCTCTATGAATTTGGACACGGCTCTGGGGAATCCGCCTACCAGCATGTAGGTGAGGTACGCCCCCATTATGCGCTTGTGTATCATCTCGCCGACTGGTTCCC
>JAFZXW010000210.1 GCA_017616575.1 Candidatus Methanomethylophilaceae archaeon | reverse complement strand
GATGGACCTCCCTCTGATCAGGTTCTTGTTGACCGCCTTCCTGTAGATCATGGCGGCGGTCTCCCTGACGTTCCTCGGGAGCCCCATGGCGGACGCCATCCTGTCCAGCTCGGACAGCGCGAAAGCGAGGTTCCTCTCGGTGGCGTTGGAGACGCGGATCCTCCTCTGCCATTTCCTCAGCCTGTACAGCTGGGCCCTGTTCCTGGTGGGGATGCTCTTACCGTAGCTGTCCTTGTTCTTCCAGGAGATCTCCGTGGACAGCCCTTTGTCATGAATGGTGTACGTCATGGGGGCGCCGGTGCGCGCTCTTTTCTCTCCCTGTTCGACGTCGAAGGCCCGCCACTCAGGTCCCTGGTCGATGAACTGGTCGTCCAGGACGAGTCCGCAGTCTTCGCATAGAAGCTCTCCGCGCTCGTAATCGCGGACGAGATGGCGGCTGCCGCACTCGGGGCAGACCTCGATCTCTTCTGTTCCTTCTCTTGTTTTTGCCATTCTGCTGCCTCTCTTTAAAGAAAGCTTCTGTGCCTTTGAGTCCGGACAGGTCCCTGTCTGCGTCAGGGGTCACGGAGGCGTATGGGCCGTCCACGGGTCCGAAGACCCTTCCGACGGTCCCTATCATCTTGAATCTGGAGTCGAACACGGCATCTCCGATGCCAGGCGCCGCGGAGCAGCTGACTATCGCCCTTCCATCGGAGGTCACTTCTTCTATCCGACCGAGGCGTTCCATTCGACCACATCAAGCCCTATATGTACGTATGTACACTGCGCTAAACTTTGATAATATACATATTATATTTAAAACTATGTGTAGTCTTTATTAACAATGAATTGGCCTTTCACTGGCAGTATATAAACTGGATGCCGGGAAACGCCCCCATGTCTGGATAGATGCAACCTCCATCGCCATTTCGGGATTGTTACGGATTACAACGTCATGTGGCTGAGGGTGGCTCCGGCTTCCGTCTGTCTACCGGTCTGGCGCATGGAAGCCGACCGCGGCGCGGATCGGGGGCCACACCCATTCCTTGTTCAAGATAGGTTTAACTACGGTCAATGTTTTATGGCGGTCAGTTACCGCATCCGCGGGCAGAAAACGGAGGCAAAAAAATGGATCTCATGACATTCGTGACCCTGATAGTCCTCGCATTCGCGCTGGTCATGCTTGTGGCCGGCGTGCTCGCCGCCGCTCTCGGCTCTGGAAAGAGCAGGGCGTTCGGCGCCGCGATGGCGATCATCGGTCTTGTCGTCGGTGTCGTCTGGGCCTATCTCACCGGATGGAGCGACATATCCCCGTTCAACGGGGTCGAGCTCTATGACGCTCTTTACAACGCCATAGTCAACCTGATAGGTGTCCTCATCGGGGCTCTCGTCGCTGTCGGAATATTCCTCGTCGTGGTTCTCAAGAGCTGAGACGGGTTCCGGAAACCCTTTACCTTTCTTCTTCTCCTTCTTCTGACCGCTAAGGTTATTATCGTCCGGGTCGGTCGCCGTCCCGATGTCCAAGGTGTCCGTGATCATGGGAAGCAAGAGCGACCTGCCGGTGGCCGAGAAGGCCCTCGGCATTCTGAAAAGGTTCGGGATACCCTACGATATCGCCGTCGCGTCCGCCCATAGGACGCCCGGCAGGGTCGAGGAGCTTGTGAAGGGCAGCGGTTCCGACGTGTTCATCGCGATCGCGGGGCTTTCCGCGGCCCTTCCTGGCGTGGTGGCGTCGTTCACCGTGAAGCCGGTCATAGGCGTCCCGGTGAGCGGGGCCGTCAACATGGACGCGATTCTGTCCGTGGTGCAGATGCCTCCGGGGATCCCGGTGGCCGCCGTGGGGTTGGACCGGGGGGACAATGCCGCGGTCTTGGCGGCGGAGATCCTGGCGGTCTCCGACGAGAGGATAAGGTCTGAGCTTTGCAAGTACAGGAAGGAGCAGGCCGACAAGGTGGCAGCGGATTCCGAGAAGGTGGTCGCCGATGTTGGGTGCCGAGGATTTCATAGACGATTCGATAGCGGCCGCCAGGGAGAAGATCCCGGGGAAGGCCGTGATAGCATGCTCTGGCGGGGTGGACAGCATGGTCGCCGCCACGCTGGTCAGCAAGGCCATAGGCGACAGGCTTCTTGCCGTGTACGTCGACAACGGGCTGATGAGGAAGGGCGAGACCGAGGAGGTCCGCGGGATGCTCTCCGACATGGGCATTAACTACAGGATAGTCGACGCCGGGGAGGAGTTCTTCACTGCGCTGAAGGGAGTCACCGACCCCGAGGAGAAGAGGAAGGTCATCGGCGAGAGGTTCATCAGGGTCTTCGAGAGGGAGGCCAAGGCATTCGGGGCCGACGTTCTGGTCCAGGGGACCATAGCGCCCGACTGGATAGAGAGCGGCGACGGCGTCCGCGACACGATAAAGTCCCACCACAACGTGGGCGGCCTTCCGAAGGACATGGGCATGGGGCTGTTCGAGCCCCTCAGGGACCTCTACAAGGACGAGGTACGCGACCTGGCCAGGATGCTAGGGGTCAGGGCCTCGGAGAGGCAGCCGTTCCCCGGGCCGGCTCTGGCCGTCAGGTGCCTGGGGGAGGTCACGCCGGAGAACATCGCCATCGTGCGCGAGGCCTGCTTCATAGTTGAGGACGAGATCATGACCGCGTCCGTGGCCGGGAAGATGGAGATGCCTTGGCAGTACTTCGCGGTGCTCCTCCCGTCCAGGTCTGTGGGCGTGCAGGGCGACAGGAGGGCGTACGGGCGCACCGTCGCGATACGTGCGGTCTCCTCCGTGGACG
>JAFZXW010000209.1 GCA_017616575.1 Candidatus Methanomethylophilaceae archaeon | reverse complement strand
CGACGAGGAGGTCCTGCACCTGCCAGCGGTCTTGGAGGGATACGACGTCTGCATAATTTCCTCATCTGCGCTGGACGGGTGCCCCTCTTCGGCGATAATCCTCTCAAAGAACCTGAAGACCGTCGAGGTCGGGGCGTTCGACGGGTGCTTGGGGCTCAAAGACCTCTATTTCATGGGAGACCGTCCGGAGATGGGAAGGATCCTGGAGGGGGTGACGGTGCATGCGATGCCCTCAGCGGAGGGATGGGAGGACGCTGAGACGATAAGGACGGCGACGGAAGACGGCGTGGAGTACGCCTTCTTGCCCGACGGCGTTGTCGCGGTCGGAGGATCGGCCACGGACGGAAGCGTCGTGATCCGTGGCAATATAGACGGCGTCGGGGTCGTAGGCGTGGCCGAGTACGCGTTCGCCGGGACGATGGCTGACGACGGGAACGTCCGGAGGAGGGCGGACGTGTCGAAGGTGGTCATCGAGGAAGGATTGAGGAGCATAGGCCAGAGGGCCTTCTACTATTGCGACGTCAAGGACGTATCCCTTCCTGAGACCCTCGAGAGCATCGGCGACGAGGCGTTCCGCGCTTGTCTTTACCTGGAAGAGGCCGTTTTCCCGGAGTCCGTCGGGTACATAGGGTTCGAGGCCTTCCGCGAATGCCGTTCGCTGAAGGATCTGGACGTGTCCTCCCGGTTCGTAGGCGAGGGGGCGTTCTACATTTGCGACGGGTTGGAGTCGGTCCGCGTGGGAACCGAGGTCTGCCCCCGCATGTTCGGATACTGCTCGTCGTTGAGCCGGGTTGAGATGGAAGACGGTGCGGGGAGCATTGGTTACGGGGCGTTCAACAGGTGCTCCTCCTTGACATCTGTCAGCATCCCGGACGGCGTCTCCGCGATAGGGCCGGAGGCATTCCGCGACTGCTCCTCGCTAAGGAAGGCCGACCTGAACGGGACCGAGGAGATCGGGGCCTCGGCGTTCAGGGGATGTGTGTCCTTGAGAAGCCTGGACCTGCCGTCGTCCGTATCCCGTCTCGGAGGGTATGCATTCGCTGACTGCCTAGGGTTGGAGGACGTCTACGCCTCCGGCGACGCCCCGGAGGGGGATAGCACGGCGTTCTTGAACGTCGATGCGACGGTCCATTGCCGGTCGGCTGATGCCAGGTCCTGGGAGGACTCCGGTTTCGGGCTCGCGGTAGATGCGAACCGGGGCGTGGATGCGACCCTTCTATTGGCAGCGGCATTGGCCGTCGTCGCGGCCGCAATCGTCGTCATCGTGGCGATGTTCAGAAAGAGACGACCGGCCAGGATGGGGACTCGGAATGGCCTGTCGAAACGTTTCTCGTTTCGAGAAGTCTGCAGAGGCCGGCCGTATGCAAAATGCGCTATTATGTACATTGGTTATACTTAGGGGAAAGAATTGCGAGAATCATCATGTATTCTGATAACGCATACGTCATGCAGGCTTTCTCTGCGGAGCGAGGGCGGAATTCCAGTTTCGAAGAGGAAAGCGAGGCACTCATGCGTGTCGGAATCGGCCCGACAGCATATGCCATGCTTCCAAGGTGTGAAAGATGATCGATAGAAAAATGATACCAGTCATGTTGGCGGCCCTGTTTCTGGCGGTCGCCATAGCGTGCGTCGTCCAATCGTCTGGAAGCGACGTGGACGCGGACGGTGTTCCCGCTACAGGAATATCGCTGGACCGGACGAGCGTAACCATCCGCGCAGGGCAGGACGTCACCCTTCATGCGACGCTGTCCCCGTCGGATTGCACCGACACGGTGACGTGGTCCAGCAAAAACAGCCTGATAGCCGCGGTCGACCAGAACGGGAGCCTGACGCCTAAGGCCTATGGCAGCACGACGGTGACGGCCTCCGCAAGAGGTTATTCCGCAACATGCAGCGTGTCGGTCGAATACTCCGACCTGGCCATATCCTCGACGTCACTGAGCATAACCGAGGGGAAGACGGGCTCCTTGAGCGTCACCCTTCCCGACGGATGCACCAGCGTCGTCTGGAGATCGAGCAACAGCAACGTCGCCACCGTCTCGGGCAACACGGCTTCGACGACGGTCACCGCCGTCGGCGTAGGGAACGCGACCATAACCGCCATCTGCGGCAACCTCTACAAGGCGACGTGCGCGGTCACCGTCAAAGAGAAGCCGGTCACCATTGACACGTACTACTTCCATATCTCGATGGACATGGACGCCAACCTCGCCGACGTGGGCACCTCCGGCCTGACCGTCGAGGACCTGCAGGCAGGGTTCACCCTCACCGCCCAGGGGGCCAACGCCGGCGCCGCCCTCGAGAGCGCCCTCCGCGCGGAAGGCATCCCGTGCAGTTTCTGGTCCGGCTCCTCCGGCGCGCAGGACCTCCTCTACTGGGTGGATAGCATAATGGGCCTGGGGGACGTCCATCTCTCCAACGGCGACTGGAAGTACTGGGTGCAGTACCACTACGCCGGCGGGAAGTACGTCTACAACGACCTGACCCTGGGGCACTACACCGGCGGCGGGACGTTCAAGGTCGTGTACAGCGTCACCAGCGACCCGAGCTCGTCCGGTACGGCTTCTTTGCCGTCGGCGGCCTCTGGCCTGGTGTACAACGGACAGACGCAGACCGGGGTCGCGTCCGGCACCGGATACACGATAACGGGCAACACGGCCAAGAACGCCGGAAGCTACACCGCTACCCTGACCCTGCAGAACGGCTACAAGTGGGCCGACGGATCCACCGGCAAGAAGACCGTCTCATGGTCCATATCCAAGGCCGTTTTGACAGCGAGATACGTCGGCGAGACGATTACCGAGGGCTCCACGCCCTCCTACGCGGTGTCCGTCACAGGCTTCGTGAACGGCGAGACGGCCTCTGCCGCCGCCGGCTACAAGGCGCCGAAGGTGACCAACAGCGACGTGTCCGTGGGAAGCCATACGCTGACCCCCTCGGGAGGGTCCGCTACGAACTACTCTTTCCGGTACCAGTCCGGGGTCCTCAAGGTGACCTCCCTGAACACCGTCCAAGTCCCGTCGGCCGACAGCCTCGTCTACAACGGCAAGGTACAGACCGGGGTCCCGTCCGGGACCGGGTACACGATATCCGGGAACATGTCCAAGAATGCAGGCAGCCATATGGCCACCTTGACCTTGAAGAGCGGCTACAAGTGGGCCGACGGATCCACCGGCAAGAAGACCGTCTCCTGGTCCATATCCAAGGCCGTTTTGACAGCGAGATACGTCGGCGAGACGATTACCGAGGGCTCCACGCCTTCCTACGCGGTGTCCGTCACAGGCTTCGTGAACGGCGAGACGGCGTCCACCGCCGCAGGATACAAGGCCCCTGAGGTCTCTTGCCCCGACCTCTCCGCAGGCAGTTACATGCTGACCCCCTCGGGAGGGTCCGCCACCAATTACACGTTCCAATATATGTCCGGCGTGCTCACGGTGATAGAAACGTCCACGATTTCGGTGGGGGACAGCTTCATGGACGGCGCGTTCAGCTACAAGGTGACGTCCCTCGGCCCGCTGACCGCGTCACTGACGGGCTACAGCGGCTCCCAGGCGAACGTGTCCATCCCGGAATCCGCCTCCTATGCGGGAATGGAGTTCCAAGTGATTTCTATCGGCGACAAGGCGTTCTACGGCTGCACCACGCTCAAGTCCCTGGATCTCGGGTCCGTGGAGGATGTGGGCTTCAAGGCGTTCGCCAACTGCTCCAAGCTCGTGACTCTTGCCGTCCCGGAGACCGTGAAGCTGATCGAGGGTTACGCCTTCTACGGCTGCGGCATCAAAGCCCTGGATATCCCGGGCGACGACGTCGTCTTGGAGGCGAGCGCATTCAGCGCGTGCAAGAACATGACCGACATAACCTTCTCCGGACACGGCGCGGTCATCGGCGCCAACGCCTTCTACAAGAACAACGGCGTTTCGTCCGTGGATCTCTCCACCGTGGCGTCCGTCGGCACCAAGGCGTTCCCATACTGCAACGGGATGACCTCCCTGGTCATACCCGGAAACCTGGAATCCGTGGGGGCCTACGCCTTCTACCAGTGCGCCAACCTCAGGACCTTGGTGGTCGAGGAGGGCGTCAAGACGCTGTCCAGGAGCGCGTTCAGCGGGTGCAAGGCCATCGAATCCGCCTCCTTCCCGAGCACCCTGGCCTCCGTTGGCCAGAACGCGTTCTACGGCCTGAAGTTCGCCGACGCGGACGGGAAGGCCATCAGCGCCACCGCCGCGAACCTCCGCGGGAACACCTTCTCCAAGTCCGGGAGCTTCCTCGTCGCCGGTGGCGGCCTGCAGGACGGGGACGAGTTCGCCGTGGAAAGGATCCAATACGTCGTGACGTCTGTCAGCGCCTGCACGGTATCCATAACCGGATACACGGGGGCCGTGACCTCCATACCCGCCGAAGTGGCCTACGACGACCGGGTCTTCACCGTGGAGTCCATCGGCGACAAGGCCTTCCTCAGATGCACCACGTTGGAGAGCGCGGACCTGTCCAACGTCAAGACCTTGGGGAGCAAGGCCTTGGGCAACTGCACCGGGATGACGCATATAGTGTTCGGGGACAGCCTGAGGGGCATAGGCGACTACGCCCTCTACGGCCTGTCCTTCTACGACGGCGCCAAGAAGCTGACGATATCCCCGAGCGCCCTGAAAGGACACGCCTTCTCTGGAAGCGGCGCGGACCTGTACATGGACTACTGACCTTCAAGGGTCGCATGGCCCGCAATCCCTCCCCGTACTTCTCGGGGAGGTCTTATGCTTCAGAATCCTGGTTTCGCCGAAGCCGTGTTTCTTCGCGATTGCGTAGGGAGAGTCGAGGAACCAGTCTGGAGTGAGCCGAGCACTCTTCCCAAGGGCTAGAAATAAGATCCGGCTACATGGACGGGTATTGGATATGCGGATCCTTGTCAGAGGCTGACGAGGACGACGCATCGCGGGCCGCTTTGATTTGATAGAGAATGTAGTGGTCCCAATGAGATGTGATTTCCACGTCTCTGCGGAAGAAATAGGCCAGCCTTCTCATTTTTGGGCTATTTTCGGCCCAGGAGACAGGCGGAGGCAGCCCGCATCCGCGTCCTATGACGGTAAGACGCCCCGGATTACGGCGCAGGGCACTATGGATGCCGTCGCTTGCAGGGGGTGG
>JAFZXW010000208.1 GCA_017616575.1 Candidatus Methanomethylophilaceae archaeon | reverse complement strand
TGGAGATAGTGGACGAGCTGCTCCGATGCTGTCTTTGAAAAGGAAGGCTCCGGGCGGGCCCCCCATGGTCATGGGGATCCTGAACGTCACCCCCGACTCGTTCTCCGACGGGGGGATGTGGACGGATCCCCGCGACGCGGCCCGCCACGCCTTCGAGATGGAGGACGCCGGCGCCGACCTGATAGACATGGGGGCGGAGTCCACCCGTCCCGGCTCGTCCCCGGTCTCCGCCGAGGAGGAGATCTCCAGGCTGGCTCCCGTGCTGAAGGAGATCCTGCCGTCTTTGGGCGTGCCGGTGTCCGTCGACACCATGAAGCCGGAGGTCGCCAGGAAGGCCGTCGGCCTCGGCGTCCAGATGGTTAACGACGTCAGCGGCCTAGGGTCGCCCGGGATGGCCGGGCTCTGCGCCGAGACCGGGGTTGCTGTCGCCATCATGCATACGCCCTGCAGGATATCCGAGGTGCATTCATATCAGATGGGGGAAGGCTACATGGAGGAGATCCGTTCCTTCCTTCTCTCCCGCGCCCAGGCAGCCGTGGATGCGGGGGTCCGCAGGGACGGGATAATCCTGGATCCCGGGGTGGGTTTCGGGAAGACCCCGGAGCAGAACGCCGTGATATCCAGGAGTTCTAGGTACTTCTCGGGCGGGTTCCCGGTTCTCATGGCAACGTCCCGCAAAAGGTTCCTTTCTTATGCCTATCCAGGAGTCGGCTGCGAGGAGGCTTCCGTGAGGTCCGCGTGCGAGGCCGCCGCGTGGGGGGCGGACATGGTCAGGGTCCACGACGTGGCGTCGACGGTAGCGGCGCTCAGAGGAGATACCCGGCCGCGAGGATCACGGCCACGGTTATTATGGAGAACGCGTAGAACAGGGCGTCCTTCTTCTTTTCGGCCCTGTCCCTTTCCGCCTCGGCCTCCCTGCATCCTTCTCCGCAGTACTCCTCTCCGAAGGGTATCGGGTCCCCGCAGTGCTTGCAGTGGGAGTGCTCCGGGAGCCTGAAGGCGGTCATGCCCGTACGAACTCCTAATCCGTATTTGATAGTTGCCGGCCGCGGAATAACAACCTTAATCCCGCACCCTGCGGTTTATCCGTCGTCCGGCCGTATTCCATCCGCTCGTGGAGCGAGGAGGAGCCAGGATGGTGAGGTTCGTTCTGAGGAACAGGTCCAAGGGGATGTCTATGAAAGTCGAGTTCGGAGCGGCCGAGGAGGTCTCGGAGGTCGGAGGCGTAGCCAGCGAGTGCTGGGGAGGGGGATTCATGCTCAGCAGCGGATACGACCTCCTTCGGCCGGAGGACCGGGTGGGAGACCGCATATCCGAGGGGGACGTCGTCGACGTGCTTCCGGACCCGGACTTCTTCCCGGGGGCCCGCAGGGCATGAGCGGCAGGCTCCGCGCGAAGGCGGACGTCGTGATGGTGCCGCAGGCCTTGGAGGACGCCATAGCCCTCGCGGAGGACTCAGTCTCCCTCGGCAAAGACATGTTGATAACGCTCTCGGGGTCCTTCTGCAACGACTCCGAGGGGGAGTACGTGACGATAGAGGGGGTCTTGCCCTCAGGGGAGAGCGGTGTCGGGCTCTGCGTCGCGTACGAGGCCGGCGGGACCGTCCCCGCGGCAGACACCGAGGGGAGGTTCGTCTCCACGTTCCGGGCGGGCGTCCTGGTCGTCATCGACGCATACGCGCACGAGCTGGCCCTGTACGTCCGTTCCGAGGAGGGCCTCAGGCCCGCGGCCGCCGTGCTTACGGAGCGATCGGACCCAGATGGCGTGGCGGCCGCGCATCTCGGCCTCGGTGATGCCGCCTTTCTTCATTATCTCGCAGACCATCCGCTCGAAGAATATGTGGGCGGAGTTCTCGAAGGCCGATCCCAAGGGGGACGCCTCCGTGGCCTTGGATATGTCGAGGAGGAGGACGGCGTCGGAAACCGTCGCAAGCTCGCTGGAGCCGTTGGCGGTGAGGGAGACCACCTTCGTCCCCAGGCGCCTGGCGATGACCGCGGTCTGGACGACGGAGGACGTCTTCCCGGTGTTGGATAGGAGTATCAGCAGGTCCTCCGAGGTGATGATCGGGGTGGTCATCTCCCCTATGAAGTGGACGTCGAAGCCCAGCTGCACCAGGCGGACGGCGAACAGCTGGCCCACCAGGCCGGAGCGCCCTGAGCCGTAGACGAAGATCCTCCTGCTGTCGAATATCGCCTCCAGGAGCTCGTTCTTGGAGGCCTCGTCGACGGACCTCACGGCCGCCTTGCAGGCATCTAGTATCTGGTCGGTCTCGTCAGGCACTGGCCTCACTGCCCTCGTTCTTCTTCTTGTCCTTGAGCATCTTGGACACCTTCCTGGACAGGATCCTCTCGTGGATGATCCTCATGTACATGGCGTCGTGCTCCAGGAGGGGCGAGGTGGATATCACCGTCGCGTCGGGCTTCAGGTCCATGAGGGCCTCAGCCAGCGGGTCGAACTTCAGGTCGCCTTTCTTGATCGGGGTGAGCCTCTTCTCGTTGCCGTCCGCGTACTCCACGCCGGCGAACGCCAGGTGGAACCTGCCGTCGCTGTAGGGGGCGACCTCCTCGAGGACGTCTATGAAGTCCTCCATGTCGAGGAGGGAGCCGTCGGTGCGGGAGTGGTGGTGGGAGAAATTGACGACCGGTGTGATCCCGTCGAACTCCTTGCACAGGTCCAAAATCTGGTCTAAGGAGCCGAACACGTCCTGCTGCCCGGTGATCTCCACCCCGAGCCTGGGCTTGATGTCGTAGTCGGACCACCAGTCGAGCATGTATTCCAGGTTTCCGTAGATGGCCTCGTCGACGGCCTCGCGGTCCTGGCCTTCCTTGTACACCCCGAGGCTGGTCACCAGTATGTCGCCGTCCAGCGCGTTCAGGATGAGCGCGGCGTTCTGGATGCTCTCGACGCATTTCCCGGCCAGGTCGCTGTCCGACCCCAGGTCCATGTAGTAGGGGGTGTGTATGGAGAGGCTGACGTCCAGCCATTTGGCCATGCTCCCTATCTTCTCGAGGTCGCTGTATTTCTGGACGATGTCGTCGCCGAGGACTATCAGGCCGTCGGTCTCCTCGATGCAATGG
>JAFZXW010000207.1 GCA_017616575.1 Candidatus Methanomethylophilaceae archaeon | reverse complement strand
GTGTCCAGCATAGCCGCGAAGGGGCCTCCGGGGTTCCCGAGAGTTTTGCCTTCGCCGCCGCCGAGGCCGTGTTCATGTCGGCCTTGGAGTCGGGAGGCTACGAGGCCTCATACGTATGGCAGGACAGCCTCTGCAGCATGTGCGAGGCTTCCAGAGAGGGCGAGACGCTTACGCTCGTGCTCGTCCCCAGGCTGAGCGACGAGGTGGTGTTCCAGATGAGGGACCACGGGATTCCCGACTCTGCGTCGGTGGTGTCTCTCGGCCGCAAGATCCATTCCGCCCCATTGGAGAAGGTCAGGCCGTTCCTCGGGGCTAAAGGCATCGACTGGTCCTGCGTATCGGCCATCTCCGGCCCAGGGCCCGACATCCCGCCCCGCGTTGCGGAGGAGGCCGAGCGTTGCCTTGGGGCCGTCTGGGGGGCATATTCGAATTAACGGGGTTCTTATCATGTACGACATCGAATCGTTCCGGAGGCAATACATCGAGAACATCAAGGCGGACGCTTCCGCGGCCGGAGTCCCTCCCGCCGAGGAGTATCTGGTCGCCGCCACCAAGGACATGGCCGCGTTCGACGTCTGTCCTGAGGCGGAGCCTTGCTTCTATACCGGCACTGGAAGGCATAACAGGTCCGTCGCGGTCCACGGCTTCGCTTACACGGACGGCGCCGGAGCCCTCGGCGACCGCACCCTGAGCCTCTTCGTCTGCGACTTCTCCGGGGAGCCGGACCCGCCGAGGATGACCGAGAGGGAGTTCAACGACCATTCCAAACGTTGCATCGCGTTTATCGAGGAGGCCGTGGATGGGCAGATAAAGGCGGATGGCCCGGGGGCGAAGCTGGCCCGGCTCATACGCGAGGGTTACGAAGGCTTCGACCGCGTGTCCGTCTACGTGGTCACCGACAGGATACGCAGCTCCAGGTTGAAGGAGGTCAAGGACAGGGATCTCGGAGGCAAGACCGTCTTCTTCCGTCTTATCGACATGGAGTACATCGCCGACACGTTGAAATCCTCCCGTCCCGACGACGACAGCGTGATAAGGGTGTCCGATTTCGGGTTCTCGGCCATCCCATGCGTCAAAGCCGGCTCTTCCGACACCTGCACGTCGTACATCGGCGCCGTGCCAGGAATGTTTTTAGCCCTCATTTACAGGGACTACGGCAGCAGGCTCCTGGAGTCCAACGTCCGTTCCTTCCTCACCGGGAAGACGAAGGTCAACAAAGGCATACGCGACACCATCCGCGAGCAGCCGGAGATGTTCTTCGCATACAACAACGGCGTTGCCCTGACTGCTTCCGCGATAGAGATGGGGGAGCGCGGGATAACCTCGTTCACCAATCTCCAGATAGTCAACGGGGGCCAGACCACCGTATCGCTTTTCAAGGCCTTGAAGGCCATGTACAAGGAGAACCTTTCGGAGGTGTTCGTCCCGATGAAGCTGGTGGTGGTCCCGTCCGAGGACGCCTTCGACATAGTCAGGAGCATTTCCGTCTTCGTGAACACGCAGAACGCGGTGAGGGAGTCCGACCTGACTTCCAGCAGCAGGTTCCAGATGGCCATGGAGGAGGCATCCCACGGATGCTCGATACCTGGGAGCGGATCCAGATGGTACTATGAGCGCACCAGGGGCCAGTTCGAGCAGGATTCCGCCAAGGGGGACGAGCAGGAGCGCTCCGCTTTCAAGAAGACCTACGACCGCAAGCGGAAGATGGACAAGATCGACTTCGCGAAGTACAGGTGCATGCTGGAGCTTAAGCCGGACGTCGTGTCCAGAGGCGGGCAGACATGCTACAGCCTCTTCTCCCGCGACGTGTCCAAGGCGTTCTCCGAGAGCCCCCAGGTCTTTGGCGACGATTATTTCAAAGAGACAGTCGCGGCCGCCTTGCTGTACGAGTCCGTATACGATGCCGTAGGGGCCGAGGACTGGTTCGACGGGTACCTAAGGCCGCAGATCAGCTGTTATGCGGTGTCGAAGACCGTGTCCGACCTCTCCAAGGCGGGGCGCGTCCTCGATTTCGAGGAGATGTGGGCGTCCCAGACGGTTCCCAAGGCCGTCACGGAACACGCCCTCGGGGAGGCGGAGTCGTTCTTCGAGCATTTGAAGAGGATATCCGACGCCGGCGGGAATGCGGCGCAGGAATGCAGGAAGCCCTCTTGCTGGGAGTCGTTCGCCCAGATGCCCGCGGGCATAGGGAGCGACCTGGAGGCATGCTGTCCGGCCGCAGGAAAGGCGAAGGCGGCAAAAGAAGCGCCGCACAATGCGGCCGACGAGTCGGTTTATGCCCTGAAAGCCTTCAACGACTGGCGCAAGGTGAAGCTCCTGATGATGCGCGAGTCCGCAGATCAAAAGGAGATCGCGATCATAGAGGACGTGTTGGAATACCTCAAGGACCCGTCCTCTAGGAGGATATCTCCCAGCCGTGCCAGGCAGGCCTTGGAGATCAGGAAGCGCTACGTCTGATCGGATCCTGGCCACCAGGGTCCCGTCAGGGAAGGCGTGCGCCCCGACCGAGGCCTCCTTCGGTATCAGGACGCGCTCGAACGTGCATCCGAGGAACGCCTGCGGGCCGATGCTCTCGATGCCGTGGGGAAACGAGGGAGGAGACAGCCTTCCGCACTTGCAGAAGGCCCCTTCTCCTATCGATTTCAGCCCGTCCGGAAGATTCGTAGATTCAAGCGACCCGCACCTGAAGAAGGCGTATTTGCCGATTTCTTTGACCGTTTCAGGGATTACTACCTTGCGGAGGGCGGAGTTCCCGTTGAAGGCTCCGCTCCCTATCCTGGTTATCACGCATCTCCTTCCGCCGACCTCCGCCGACTCCGGGATCCGCACCTCCGTAGCATTCCCGGAGTATTTTTTCACGGCAGCCTCCGAGCCCCTGACCCTCTTGAAAGAGAGCCCCGGGTCGATGGGCCCAGGGGGTTCCGGCATCTTCTCCGGCCTCAGGTCCTCCGCCAACACGTTCACGGCGCGTCTGTCGAGGCCGGTCCCGTCGCAGATCCTTCCTATCATTGCCTGAACGGCGGCGTCTTCGGCATCCGTCATGAGCACCGACAGCTCCCTCGGGCAGAACGTGGACACGTACTCGACCATCGACGCGTAGGCGGCCGGGACCCCCATGCGGACCATTCCGTCTCTGTCTGGGATCCTTCCCTTGATGGCCAGCGCCCGGAGCGTCTGCCTGGTGTCCTGGGCATTTTCGTCCATGTTCAGGGCAGGAAGCCCGGCCGCCAGTCTCATGTCCTGCAGAAGGCCTACCAGTCCTCCTCCGGACGGGGCCTTGGAGAGCAGCCTCATGGCGGCTTCGGAAGCCGTTTCCGCATCGGAATCGGATATGGCCGTTTCGAAATCTTCCGGAGACGCACTGAGGGACGACTCCACGAGGTAGACGTCGAAGTCGTCGAACCCGCCGAACCTCATCAGAGGGGCGATCCTCGAAGGCTCCACATCCCCTAGCGCGAAAAGCTCAGCGAACTTGCCGGTCCTGCTCACAACCTGCCCATGAACTCTCTGACCGAAATACCGTTCGGTCCTCTTCCGACAGACGGCCTATGACCTTTTGCGCCCATTCGGACCCGGAGGAGGACATCCTCTCCAATCTGTCGCGGTTCGTCATTGCGAGCTCTTCCAGATCCATCCTCGTCAGCCTTTCCGCCGAGGCCTCGAACCCCGAGTCGGCCAGGACTATGTGCATGGCCACCGCGGTGTCCATGGACTCGGGAATGCCGTCTCCGTACTCGCAACGGCAGGCGATCTCGTATACCGCGGGAGCGAAGCCCTGGTCGGCGGATTTGGCGTAGAGTCCCACCGCGCGGTCTTCCGAATGCTCCAGGACGATCCCTTCGTCATACGCCTTGGCCAGAAGGTACTGGCATTCCGGGTCGCCGGCGTCCGAGCCTTTGATCGTGCGTTCCAACGCTTCCGACTTTTCCCTGTTGCGCCCGAGCCATTCGTCCGCGGCCCTGCATCCGCGGGACGCCGATGCGGAGTATAGAAGGTATGCGTGGTGCAGGGATTTCGGGACCCCCTCGCCTCTCTCGTACAGCCTTCCGAGAGCGGCCATCGCGTATGCGTTCCCGTCCTTTGCCGCGGCCTCGTAAAGGCGGGCGGCAGAGGCGTCGTCATGGTCCGTCCCTATGGCCCATTCCTTCATGCGTCCGAGCAAGATGGCCGCCCATTGGCTGCCGTTCTCGGCCAAATCCTCCACGGTCTCGGGGCCAAGCGCCTCTAGGTCCCAGTTGGCCATTCCCACAAGGTTCTATGCGGCCTCGCAGTCCCCGCCGTCCGCCGCCAGTATTCTCGCCTTGATATCCTCGGATCCGTCCATGGGCCCTCCACCATGCCCCAGGGTTAAAAGCGTGGCGCGTGCATGCACGTCACAGCGTCTGATGTAAAATGGGAAAGGTGTGGGGGACGTCCCCGCTTGAAGTGTTCATTTGAGATTTTGGACGTTGTAGCTGAGGAGGGAGATGGTCACGGCGAATCCTTCCACGGTGGTATTGGCCTTGATGAGGACGTCCGTGTTCTTCTCTATCCAGATTTTTAATTTGGAGGGCATTCCCGGAATCAGGATTTCGTATACCGAACACGACTTCCCGTTGACCTTCTCGGTCTTTAGCGGTTCGATCTCTATATTGTTCAGAGTAATCAGTATAGGAACTCCGGAAGGGAATGTAGCCGTAGGCTTCTTGCCTTCGAAAATCTCTCCATCGAGTTCGACGGTGTACCAGTCGTCGCTGATGCTCAAGACTTTAAGCCCTATTTCCGTGCTGAACATGTTCAATGATCCAACGACAAGCGGAATCGACAAGGTCAATTTGTAATTGGCACGGTCTCCGACGCTAGGCATGTACTTGTCGCCCATGTCTGCGTTTTCGTCCATGTACAGCAGCATCAGATAATTTGACATGTCTCCGGCCAGGACGAGGTCTATGACCAGGTTGTCTCCTTTGATCGCGTATGCGGCTTCCGCGTTGGTCAGGCAGGACAGTATATAGCTTGACCCGCGGCAGGACACGACGAAGGATCCATTGTTGCCTGTTTCGCTGAAGGAGGCTCCGGTGAGCGTCACCGTCGTCTTGTTCTTGCCGGCGTCGATAAGGTACTCGTTCAGTTTGTTCCCTTCCGTGTCGAGGGTCACTTCGTTCGGCTGAAGTAAGCTGAAGCAGACGAATCTGAATTTGCCTGAAGGGACCTCCTCGTCCAAGACGATGCACCCCTCCTCAGGCATAATGAAGCTGCCGTCTTTTGAAGTCCCGATGGTATTGCCGTCGGTGTCGCACGCTTCCCAGTCCGCGGATCCGTTAGGGAATACCCTGTACCCTACATATGCGCCTGTCATTTCGCGTGTGGTTTCCGATCCTTTGAAAATAAGGGTCCCTTCGACAGGGTCGAGGCCGGTGTCCGCCCCCGAAAGATGCCTTTTCATCATTTCGTGGTCGGCGTTG
>JAFZXW010000011.1 GCA_017616575.1 Candidatus Methanomethylophilaceae archaeon | reverse complement strand
TTCCTGGGGTGGTATTCCTCCCCGAGCCTGGACTCCCTGTACGGGTTCGGGCCGGTGACGAAGGACGTCACGGTATACGCCAAGTGGGCCGACGCCGCCGCCGGGAAATACAAAGTCACGTTCTCCGCCGATAACGGTTCAGTTTCCGCATACGTCAACGGCTCCACCGGGCCCATCCATTCCGGCGCGACTGTCCCCGCCGGATCGACCGTGAAGATCGTCTACACGCCCGACAAGGGATACGAGGCCACATGTTGGACTGTGGATGGATACGACGAAAAGGACTCCTCCTCACAGCGCATGTTCGCCGTCGAAAGCGACCTGTCAATCCAGATCTCGTCCGAGTACTACGCCACCGGGTCCTTCATCAACTCCACGGACTTCGACACCCCCACCGCCGACGACTACATCCAATCCTGGGTGGTCGGAAGGGGAGGGACCACCGGAGCCTCCTTCAAGAACATGATATACTCGCCTGCCGTCATCGGCGGGTTCGTCTATGCGAAGAACGACAACGTCCTCTTGAAGATAGACGCGAACGACGGGAGGATCGTCAAGAGCGTCGAGACCGCGCCCTCGTTCAGCGGGTTCTACGAGTACCTGGCGGTCGGAAACGGCCTGATCCTGGACGGGATAACCGGAAAGGTGTTCGACACGGATCTGGATCAGAAGTTCGTCCTGTCCGCGAAGTCCGCCAAGACCTACTACTACGAAGGCCGCTTCTACGTCGAGACCGCCACGGGCACGAGCTGCTTCCCCGCCGTGGACGAGGACCCGTACGACGGCTCCAACATCCAGCGCCCCCTGTGGACGAAGGACACCGGAAGCTTCGTCACCGCCTACGAGGGCGGGACCGCCATGCTGTTCCACAACGGGTTCTCGATGGTCTGCGGGTTCGACTCCGACGGCTCCATATACCTCCAGACGAGCGACGCGTCCACCGGGGAGAGGATAGACAGGATCTACATCCCGCAGTTCCGGGGGCAGTTCACGAACAAGGGCTACATCGAGATCTCGGAAGGGTACGCCACGGTCACCACCTACGCGGCCGGGCTCTTCGAGTTCAGCCCGGAGCGCATCTACAACGTGGCTTCAATAAGGATAGGCGAGGACGGCCTGTTCGACCATGCCACCCTCAAGGTCAGGTCCAACGGGACCGACGGCGGATTCAGCACAGCCCTGATCGTCAGCGGAGGCCTGGGTTACGTGTCGTCCGGAGGGACGTTCACAGTCTACGACATGGAGACGATGGAGCCCGTCGCGAGCAAGAAGAACGCCATGCTGTACTGCCATGGAAGCATGGCGATATCTGCTGGGCATCCTGGGAAGGTCTACGCCTACATCATCCCTTACAACGCGTCCACCGACCTGTACGTGATCGAACATGACCTGGCGTCCAACTCCCTCTCCATAAGCAGGATGGAAGGCGTGGCCGACAGCCAGTATTCGAGCCAGCAGGTGCACTTCCTGGCCGACGGCAGCATCGTCTACACCAACGACAGCGGCAAGCTGTTCTGCATAAGGCACGGCGACCCCGTGCAGTCGGTCGTCCTGGACAAGACGGCCGCATCCATTCCCGTCGGAGGGACGCTGAACTTGACAGCTTCGTTCCTCCCGGATACCGCCGGGATCAGGACGCTCACCTGGACGAGCGACGACGAATCCGTCGCGACCGTCCAATACGGGGAGGTCGTCGCCTTGTCCGACGGCATCGCACATATCACGGCCACATCCTCCAACGGATGCTCCGCGACATGCGTGGTGACCGTCGGAGCCGCAACGTACAAGGTGACATGGAAGGACTGGGACGGAAGCGTGATCGGCGAAAGCACCGTGAACGAAGGCGACACGCCGGCATATCCCGGACAGCAGCCGGCAAGAGTGCCGGACCAGGAGAACAGCTACGAGTTCGTCGGCTGGGACCCTGCCGTCGTTCCAGCTTCCGGAAACGCCGTCTACACCGCAGTGTACCAGGCTTCCCCAAGGATGTACACTATAGTCTATATGCCTGGCGACCATGGGACGTTCAGCCATCAGGATCATTCTGCCGCCTTCGGAAGCCCCGTCCCCGCGTTCGAGGGCGCGACCTCCGGACAAACCGGGTACATATTCACCGGATGGTCCCCGGATGTGCCTTCCACAGTCACCGGAAACGAGGTCTTCACCGCATTGTGGGAGCCTGAGAAATATCTGGTGACGTACGTCGTCGACGGAACCACGATCGGAGAAGAGTCGCATGCTTTCGAGGAGACCGTGAAAGTCCGCGAGAAGTATGTGATGGAAGGATGCGACGTCTCCGAATGGTCGTCGTCCGACGTCGAAGTCTCCGACGGGACGTTCGTCATGCCTGCGAAACCTATAGTCTTCACAGCGGAATCGTCCATCAAGACGTGCACGGTCACTTGGAAGGACTGGGACGGCGAAGTCATCGCCACATCCGTCGTGGATTACGGTACGGTGCCTGTCTGCGACAACCCGTCCAGAGAGCCTGACGCGCAGTACACGTATGCGTTCGCAAGGTGGATCCCCAATATCGAGGCCGCCACGGGAGACGCCGAATACACAGCGGAATACGACGCCGCTGTCAGGTACTACACCGTGACATACCTCCCCGGCGACT
>JAFZXW010000206.1 GCA_017616575.1 Candidatus Methanomethylophilaceae archaeon | reverse complement strand
TGGTCGTTCCACCGGTGCATGTTGGCGGATTCGATGAAAAGCGAGAGGAACTCGGCGTTCAATGCGGGCATGGGATCGCTCGCCTCCGGCCCTCATGGACCTGGACGCCATGACGTACCCGGCCACGGCGGCGACGGTCCCGGCGACGAACACGGCCGTGTCATAGGGACCGACGTTGATGATGTAGTCGCAGGCGGCGACGACCATCGTCGCGAATCCTGCCACGGCGACGGCCACGAAGATCAAAGGACGCATGCCTCTCCATCTACCGCCTATGATATAAAAACAGGGGATTGCTCCCCCGGAAAGATCAGGAACTGGCCTGGACCAGCCTGTTGATGACGAACTTCTTGTCCATGCTCGAAAGGAAGAAACCGAGCCTGGGGCCAGCCTCCTTGCCGATGAAGATCTTGTACAAGGCCTTGTAAGCGCCCTTGGAGCCTATGGGGTTCTCCTTGGCGATCTGGGACACGATCCCGTTGATCTCGTCGGCGTTCCAGGAGCAGTCGTTCATCCTCCTGACGAGCGCCTGGAAGTAGACCTTCTCGTTCATGGAGAGCTGAATCGAGTCCGGCAAGGACTGAAGAACAGAGAACTTGACGCTGTCGGGAGCGAATCCGTTCAGCCAATACCTTACGCATTCGCACCTGCGGGCAAGCCTGTGGAGGTCCTCGTCGGTGGCGCAGGAAAGGTCGACTGTCCTGGAAAGGACGTTCAGGACCTCATTGAAGTTGGGCGCCATCTGGACTATGCTGACCAAGTGCCTGTAAGGGACCTGGAGAGGCAGGGACTTCGGGACGTGGTTGTGCTGCGCTATGACATAGGCCTCTATGGAGTTCTCCTCGGACTCCGTCCACGACCCGGAGAAGTACTTGGCCTCCATCCTGTCGTACTCGTCGGCCATGTCGAGGATCCCGAGGCCGGAGTCGTAATCGATGGTCTTGGATGGCATGACCCTGAGGAACATGTAGTTGAGGACCTCGGGAGGGGTCATGTTGATGGCGTCGAGACCGGTCACAGGGCATCCCAGCGACTTGTGCATCTGGCCGACGCCTTTGAGCTGAACGAACTCGTAGGGAATGGGTATGGGGGCCCTCCACCCGTAGATCTCGGACACGATCCTCTTCCCGGAGTCGTAGGACCCGCCTGCGGCCGCATGGTCCTTCCCGAAGGGCTCGGCCGACGTGCCGAATATCGTCCACTTGGCCGGCCATTCCAGCCTCCATGTGAGCTTGCCTTCGCCGGACCTTATGTCGCAGGTCCCGTGGTGCCCGCAGGTGCACGTGTATTCTATGTAAGGGAACTCGTACGTGTCGAAATGGGGCGTGGCGAACCTTCCGCAGTTCTTGCATACCGGGTTGAACGGGGCGTAGTCGTCCTTAGCCTCCTTCCCGGTCACCTCATGGAGGATCCTGATGACGTCCTCCCTCTTGGTGATCGCCTTGTCGATGCACTCGGTGAACTTCCCGGAGGCGTACAGCTCGTGCGTCCACACTATGTCGCAGTTGACCTCGAGGGACTTGACAGCGTCGAGGAACGGCTGGACGAAGTGGTGGGCATAGTTCCTATGCTTTCCGCAAGGGCACGGAATCCTGGATATGGGCATTCCGACGTACTTGTCGAACTCCTCCGGAAGGAAATCATAACGTTTCCTGAGGGGGTCGAAGGAATCGATAAGATAGATCAACGTGACGTCCTTGCCTTTGGATTCGACGGCGCTGCGAATCGACTCGCCGGTTATAGCCTCCCTGAGGCTGCCCACATGGATGATGCCAGTGGGGCTGATTCCGGTGGCGATCAGCGGACGCTCGTAGTTGTCGATGATATCCTTCGCAATAACGTCTGCCCAGTGCATTCTGATCGCGCCGTCCTATCTTTATCTTATAAAAGACGTTTTCGGTTTCCGTCTGAGCCCCCTGGGAATTGATAAGGCCCTCTTGACAAAAGATTATATAAGCATCTCAGAATGCAGTCCTATGGCAAAGAAAAACGACACGGGATTCCAGTCCTCTGCGGGTCTCATGAGGTACTTCGACACCGAGGACGACAAGGGACTCAAGATCAGCCCCAAGACCGTCATAGGCATCGCCATCGTCGTCTCCGTCGTGGTCCTGCTCGCCAACACCCTGTTCCCCATCTGAGGGCCCATCGGTCTCCGGCTTCGGCCGGAGGCGCCTTTCTTTTTCTGACGGCTCCGGATGCCGTCTTCTTTTAAGCCATCCGAATCGACTGTCGCCTTGATCGAAATCTGAGATGATGGCTGGATCCGTCCAAGCCGACTGACAGATGGCTCGAAGGCACCCCTTGCTGAGATAATGAAAAGGCCGGGCGCCCGAAGGCGTCCGAGGCCTGTTTCAAATCCTGTCTTCTCCGAGGATGGTATACTCTTCCTTGTACTTCTTCCTGAACAGCTTGGAGAGTATCGGAGGGGCGATGATCGTCGTCGCGACCGACATGAGAACCACGACAGCATACAGCTCGGAGGACATGGCACCGGAAGACAGCCCGATGGAAGCCACAATGATTCCGACTTCGCCTCTAGGCATCATTCCGACACCGATGATGTTCCTTCCGTCCTTGTCAAGGTTCTTGTCTCCCATCTTGGCCCCGAACCCGCATCCCACGAACTTGGTGACCAATGCGACGGCGATGATGACCAGTGTGATGATGATTATGGTCACATCGGTCATCGCGTGGATGTCCACCTGGAAACCCACGTTGAGGAAGAAGAACGAAATGAAGAACGTGGTGATGGACTCCATCTTCTGCTCCAGGCCCCACTCCCATGCGTGTTCGGCGAAGAGCATTCCCGCCAGGAACGAGCCGATGATGGCCGCCAGCCCGATGAACTCGGCGAATGCCGCCATGATGAGACAGACAATGATCGCGAAGACCAGTTTGTTGGCGGAATAGGGGACCTTCCCGGCGTTCACGGCGGCGTCGTGCCTCCTCTGGAAGAAATTGTAAATGCGAGGCACGATGAACTTGCACACGAATATTATTCCCGAGACGAAGACGACCGCCTGCAGAGTGATTGTGATTATGTCGGTTATCGAGATCTCTCCGGAACCGGCCACACCCTTGACGATCGCCAGGACGATCATGCCGAGAACGTCGTCGATGACGGCGGCGGCGATGATGATGCGCGCCTCGCGGGTGTCTATCAGCCTCATGTCCTTGATTATACGGGCGGTTATCCCGACCGAGGTGGCGACCATCGCCGCACCCATGAACAAGGCATGGTTCATGTTGCCGTCGGTTGCCATTATGATGGCTAGACCGGCTACGAAAGGCAGAACCACTCCGAGAACGGCCGCAAGCATGGCCGCCCTTCCCGACCCGAGGAGGTCCTTGACATTCGTCTCGAGACCCACCGTGAACAGCAGGAATATGACTCCGAGCTCGGAGAACACCTTGATGACCGTATAGACATGGCTACCCTCGGACATCTCCTGTCCCGGCCCTGGTATCGTGATGTCCAAGAACGAAAACAGCGACCAATCGCCGATGGTGACGTTGGCGATGATGACACCCATCACGATCTCGCCGATAAGTCCAGGCAGGCCGAATCTGCTCACTGCAACGGAACCTATGCGCGACACCACGAAGAGCACCGCCATGGTGAACAGAAGCTGCAGCATGAACTCCATGGGCACGAGAAACCTGTACTCTTAAAAAACACTATCGCAGGACAGATATAATGGAAAACAGCGGGACGTCGCCGCCCCGCATGATTTTCAATAGGAACCGAAGAAGAACCTGATTCCGTCAGGCTCCGAATCGCCGTTTCCAAAGGAGAATACGGCGGGACAGCCGTCCGAAGGCACGGCCTCAGGACAGGACGTCACCTGACAGCAAAGAGCCTCGATCCCGTCGTCAGGTATCTCGGACAGGTCCTCCTCTCCGAACTCGTCAGACATAATGTTAGGGACGGCAAAGCGCATCACGTCCACGACCTCGTCCTTGATCTCCATCGGAGGAACGGCCAGATTGCGGACTGAAGGACGGACGAGCTCAGATAGCTTAGGCTCCTCCTTCTTTTCCACGACCTTCTCCTCCTCGGGACGGGTGACAGTCATGGTCGCTCTCTTGATACGTTCGGCCTGGCTCTTGTCGAAGTCGTCCAACGGGTCTTTCTCCTTGGTGCTGACCAAAACCCCGTCCTTGTAAGACATCCTCCTGCCGCGTCTGATGAACGTGGGCTCGGACATGCTTCCAAGCTTGTCCCAGCTCGCACGCTGAGACGTGGGGACCTCGTCCGCCTTCTTTATCGTAATCGGAACGTTCTCGGAGACGACGGTCTCGGTGTCAGGCTCCACGCCCTTCAAGCCCTTGACCGCAGGCTTGAATTTAGACTCCTTGAGGCCCTTGGACGCCTCTCTGCCCTGCTCCGCATTATGGGACTCGGAAGCTACCACCAACACGGTGAGATCCTGGGCGGGTTTAACGCCCTCCGCAATCGGAACGCTGTCCTTGCTCTCGTAACGGACAGGTCCCTCCGGGAGTGTCTTCATATAACCGTCGATAGCGGTTAAGTACGCGTACTCCTGAACATCTCCATTGACGCCGGACGTCTCGTCAATGACGTCCTCAACCGGCTTGTCCGCCGGGACCGGCTCCTCGGAGACAGGAACCTCCACCACAGGGACCGCGACGGGCTCCTCCGTCACATCCGTCGAGACCGTCTCGTCGACGACCGGCTGAACGTCCGAAGACGGGGCCTCCACGGCCTCGG
>JAFZXW010000205.1 GCA_017616575.1 Candidatus Methanomethylophilaceae archaeon | reverse complement strand
TGCGTCTTCCTCTCCGGAGAGGAGGTCGGCCTGAACCCCGTCGGCGTTCAGACCTCGTTCGCCATCACCTGCATCTACATGGGCGCGTACCTCGGAGAGGGCGCCGCCGCCGGAACCAAGCTCATCACCGCCTCCTGGCAGAGGCCCGACTACCTGTGCGGACCCGCCGGGGCCAAGGTCAACGGGGCCTACGTCGCCAGCTGTCTCGCCTAGCGCGAGGCCATCCGCCAGGGCGCCGGGGAGGCCCTCATGCTGAACCGCACCGGGCACGTTGCGGAGTGCACCGGGGAGAACATCTTCATGTACAAGTTCGGGAAGATCTACACCCCCGACGTCGGGGCCGACATCCTCCTGGGAATCACCCGCAACTCCATCGTGCAGGTCGCCAGGGATCTGGGCTACGAGGTCGTCGAGGGCCCCGTCACCCGCTTCCAGCTGACCAGCGCCGACGAGATCTGGATGACCGGCACCGCGGCCGAGATCGCCCCCGTCACCTCCGTCGACGGCAGGCCCATAGGCGACGGGAAGATAGGGAAGGTCTCCCAGGCCATCCACGCCAGGTTCCACGACATCGTCACCGGGAAGGTCCCTGAGTACGACGCGTGGCTCGACTACGTGAACTGATTTTCCGGCGGCCTTTTCACGGGGCCGCCTCTTCCTCTTTATTCTTGGCTTTCCATTCCCTGAAATAATAATAATCCGCCCGGTAGCGGCCGATTATTATTAACAAATAGGTAATTTATTAATAACTTGTCCGGGAAACGGGCTCCCATGGAATCGTATCTGATATTCGTCGTCTACGCCGCCATACTGCTGGCGTGCTCCATGGCGGGGGCCTTCCTTCCGAGGATCGGCTCCCTGGGGGAGAGGCACGCTCATGCCCTGGTGGCGCTGAGCTCGGGGATATTCCTGGGGCTCCTGTTCCTGATGCTGCTCCCGGAGGCGGTGGAGGAGTGCGAGCACGGGGACTACGACGCCCACGTCGTCATGCTGGCCCTGCTGGGGGGCTTCGTCCTCATCATGGTCATAGACTTCTTCATCAAGGGCGACTGCGCCGAGGGGCATTCCCACAAGGTGGCGTCGTTCTCGTCCCTGGCCGGGCTGTCGGTGCATGCGGTGTGCGACGGGATGGCCCTCGCCGCCACCTTCCTCGCGGGGGAGGAGGTCGGCCTCGTCGCGACCATAGGGATGTGCATACACAAGTTCGTGGTGCTGTTCTCGCTGTCGTCAAGCATGCTTCTGGCCGAGGAAAGCGGCAAGACCGTTCTCAAGAGGCTGTTCGGGTTCTCCCTGATAACCCCCGTGGCCGGGCTGCTGTTCATGCTGTTCTTCAACGGCATGGACGTCGACCAGTACTCCGGCCTGCCTCTGGCGTTCGCTGCAGGGACCTTCATGTACGTCGCCATAGCCCACATGCTCCCGGACGCCCTCCACGACGGAAGGGACTGGAAGACGGTGGCGGCCATAATCGCCGGGATCCTCCTGATGCTGGCGGTGTCCCTGGTCTTCCCGCACGTGCATCGACGATCCGAATTCGGCTTCGTTTAATGGAGGGGCCCGGCCCCTTCCTTTTCCGATATCCGCTTCGGAAAAGGCGGCCTGCGCATATCGGTTTCGTCCTCAGTCTAATGAATAGTAATGCGTATTAACGCAAAATAACTTAGACTAATCACGCTACATCTGGATTCAGTCAACCGTAAGCCTCTTGGATTCCGCCCAAGTCGGGTTCGGGGTCCCTTCCTTCGGCCACGGCCTTCAGGATTTCCTCGTACCTTCCGATGAACCTCTCGTAGGAGTAGAACTTTGCCTGCTCCAAGGCGAGCTCGCCCATCCTCGCGCGGAGCACGTCGTCCCCGAGGAGCCTGTTTATGGCTTCCGCCAGTGCCGCGGGGTCCTTCGGGGCCACGGTTATCCCGCCCATCCCCACGGTGTCCGGGAGGCCGTTCACGTCGGTGCAGACTATCGGGCGCCGGTGGGACATGAGCTCGATGGCGGCCAGTCCGAAGGACTCGAACACCGACGGCATCACGAACAGCCTGCACCCGTCCATCAGGCGGTTCTTCTCGTCCTCCTCCACGTACCCGCGCATCTCTATTTTCCCACCTAGGCCCAGCTTGGATATGCGCCTCTCCAGGCGTTTGTGCTCGGGGCCCTTCCCGCAGATCACGAGCCTGCAGTCCACGTCCTTCATGGCGTCCACCATGTACTCCAGGCCTTTCGTCTTCACCAGGCGCCCGAGGGACAGGATGTAGTCGCCTTCGGGGCTCTCGTTGTCGGGAGGGTCCTCGGACAGGCAGCAGGGCACGAAGGAGGTCATCTCCTTGGGGATCCCCATTTCTATAGTCGCCTTCTGGACGTATCTGCTGATGCAGGCGATGTGGGAGAACGACGGCAGGACCTTCTTTATGAATGCCCGGTCGTTGGCCTCGGAGAGCCTCGCCTGGATTCCGACGCCCTCGTTCCACATGTTGTGGCAGGTGAACAGCTTCGGCCCGTCGTACCTGGCCATGTCCTTGTTCCAGGAGGGCGCCCAGCGGTAGTTGTAGTTCACCACGTCGGCATCCATGCCTTCCAGCGTCTCCAGGACGTTCTTGGACGAGACGTACGGCGGGTTGTAGAGGTTCAGGAACCTGGACGGGACCCTGACGACCCTGTATCCGGACTCGGTGACCTCCTCCTCGGCGGTGTCCGGGAGCCTTGCAGTCAATATGGTCACGTCGTGCCCCCTAGCGGCCAGACGCTTCGCGTAGTCGTCCATCCTGCGCTCTATGCCGCCCTTGTACGGGAAGAAGAACGGGTTGACGTCGACGAATTTCATACGTCCAGCCCCGCTCTCTTCTTGCGCACGTAGGACGCGGCCAGGCTTATGCCGATGATCACGATCACGAAGAACACGGTCACCTTCAGGGCGGTGTCCCCGCTGAAATAGGAGTAGAAGAAGCTGCTGGCCATGAGTATCACGCCGTATTTGAGGACGCATCCTATAACGATGTAGAACGCGCATTTCTTGGGGTCCCAGGATTCTATCAGCGCTATGAAGGCGCCCGCGAAGGGTATCATCGGAGCTATCCTGTTGACCAGCATGACCTTCTCGTCGCTCACCAGCAGGAAGTCCACGTACTTCTCCACGATGCGGGCCAGCTTCTTCGGGATCTGGACGCTCTTCACTATGAAGTACAGTGTGAAGACCCCCACCAGCTCCGCCACGACCGCGGCCAGGATCAGCAGGATCCCGAAAAGCGGCGTGGGGTTGTAGTCGTATCCCAGGATGAAGAATATCTCCGGCAGCGCGGGGAACACGACCGCGTCGATGACGAAGATGATGAAGACGCATAGGAGGACGCCGGCGTCGCCGTAGTCCCCCAGGTACGAGTAGATGAGCTCGGACAGGTTCATTCCCCGCCCCCTGCGATCAGTTCCCGGTAGAGGGCGACCAGGCGGTCCGCCGCCAGCGACTCCGAGTTCCTCAACGCGGTGTCGAGGGAGTTCCTGCGGACCTCCCCGGAGGCGTCCAGGCATCTGCGGATGGCGTCTGCGCAGTCCTCCTCGCCCTGGAAGAGGAACCCGTTGACCCCGTCCTGGATGACGTCGTGGAACGCCCTGGCGTCGCAGCAGGCGACCGGGATCCCGCAGGCCATCGCCTCGAGGACGGAGAGGCCCTGGGTCTCGAACCTGGACGCGGAAACGAGCATGTCGGAGGCGGCGTAGGCCTCGCCCACCTGCGAGTTGTCGATGTAGCCGGTGAACACGACCTTCTTCTCCATCCCTAGCTCTTTGACAATCTCCTCGAGGCTGGACCTGGCGGGGCCGTCGCCCACAATGAGCAGGGCCGCGTCGACTTCCTTCATGGCCCTGATGACCACGTCGATGTTCTTCTCGAAGGAGAGCCTGCCGACGGACGCCACCACCTTCCCATCCAGCCCGTATTTCTTGCGGAAACCGCTCCCGTCGATCCCGGGGTGGAACCTCTTGACGTCGGTGCCGGTGGGAATGCATACTATCCTTTTAGGGGAGGCGAGCGTTTTCAGTTCCTCCCCGATGCTCGGGCTGGGGACGATGACGGCGTCCATGCGCTTCAGCACGAAGCCGATGTACTTCCATATCCACTTCTCCGCGGTCGCCACGTCCATCTTCACCGGCATGTAGTACTTCACGACGTCCCCGACCATCGTGTGGAAGGTCAGGACCGCGGGCACCCTGAGCTGTCTGCGGTAGACTATCCCCCTGACTGCCATGACGGCGATCCCATGGACGTGTATCACGTCGACGCCGAGCCTGTCCAGCTTCCTGAGGGCGGTGGACGGCATGATCGGTATGAAGTAGCCCTCGTACGATCTGAATTTGATTGATTTGATGTAAATGACGCCCTCGGCCCTGTGCTCCTTGCCAGGGTCGGGGGCGACTATGAAGACCCGGTGGCCTTTCTTCTCCAATGCGTTCCTGGTGATGTCGATGGATGTCACTACCCCGTCCTTCGTCGGGTGGTAGCTGTCAGTCACCATCGCTATCCGCATGGCTCTTCGATAAGGCGTCAGGATATATTGATTGCCCTTTGCGGATCACTTTCCCCTTGTCAACCAGTACGACGTCCAAGGGGAGGAGGCCCTCGTCGAAACCTGAGACCGAGAACAGCCCGTAAGTTATCTTCCGTCCCTCCAACGCCTTCAGAGAGGCCGTTTTGGCTTTCAAGCCGTTCAGATCGTGAATGTCCACCGGCCTGCGTTCCCGGAATTTGCATTCTGCGACGAACGCCTTGTCTTTTTCGTCGATGGAGACCATGTCGATCTCGGTCCCCGAACGGTCCCAATAGCGTCCCGTTCTCAAAGGCATGAACCCGATCTCCTGGTGCATGTCTTTGACCATGGACCTGCAGACGTCTTCGAACACGAACGCCGCATGCCTCTCGGAGAAATGCGCCTTCAGGTTGGCCATCGCCGACGCATGGTCGTCCATTATGAGCTGCGAGCGGTAAGGGTATACGAACTTGAACCAGAACGACGTGAAATAATCGGTCAAGAGGTATATCCCGTTCTTGCTTTTCGCCGGATCGTCGGTCACAGGGACCTCCCTCCTCACTATGCCGGCCTTCTCCAGCCTGTCGAGGCTGTATGCCATGGACGTCACCTGCATCCCCACGGCCGAGGCTATGTCGGACGGCCTGCGGTTGCCCGAAGCCATGGCCCTGAGTATCGACATGTATGTCGGCGCGTCTTTGATTTCGTCTCCAACGAGGATGCTGGGGTCGTCGAACATCATCGACGTGGGGTCGAAGACGTCTTGGTCCACGGCCTCGTACAGGTCGCCGTCCCCCAGGAGCTCCATGTACCTCGGCACCCCTCCATGGACCGCGTACCTCGCCACGGATCCGGCGTAGTCGTCATCTGCGATCTCTTCGAATGGAAGGGACTTCAGGGTGATATGACGGGTCAGCCTCCCGTAGAGGGGGTTCTTGTAGTCCTTGACCATCGATTCCATCACCGACATGTGGGACCCGCAGATTATCAGCATCGCGCCCTTGTCTTGGAGGACGTTGTCCCATGCGTCTTGCAGGTCTTTGAGGACATCTTTGTCCGCGTAGACCATGTTCTGGAACTCGTCAAGGACCAGGATCTTCCTGCCTTCCGACGACATGGCGAAGGCTTCCAGCACATCGCGGAGGCTCCCGTAGGCGGCGCGCGGCCCTCCTGAACGTATGTGAATGGATTCCGACAGCTCTTCCTTCATCGTCGCGAGGTTCGTCTTTCCGCAGAAGAAGTACAGGGCGTCCTTGTCTTTGATGAATTCTTTGATAAGACGGGTCTTGCCGACTCTGCGTCTCCCGGTCAGCAGGACGAAGGAGGGGGCCTTGAGGTATTCCCTTTCGAGAATCTCCATCTCGCGCCTTCTTCCGATGAATCTCGAAGCCGTCATGCGGCTCCATCAGCATCTGGATATATTATTGTTTAGACAATAATTGTCTTGACAATAATTTCTGACACCGGTGAAGATTCGCTTGGAATCCCGGGAATCCGCATTCTTTGGGATAACTTTTAACCGATGCTCCGCATCCCGTCGGCATGGCGGGTTGGAAGGCGGTTCGCGCGGCGTCGGCAGCTTCGGCTGTCGTCCTCTGCGCGGCGGCGCTGGTCAGAGGCGATTATTTCTGGCTGGCGGTGACGGCCTTGGTCCTGTTCGCCCTCTTCCTTCCCGAGATCGTCAAGTCGAAGACCAGGGTCCGCGCCGGG
>JAFZXW010000204.1 GCA_017616575.1 Candidatus Methanomethylophilaceae archaeon | reverse complement strand
TTCCGTCCACCTTGACCATGTTCCATGAGTGGGTGTCGCCAGGTCCCGCGTTTGCCGTGGTCCCCACTATCCCCATGCAGTCGAGCCCGTACCGATGGCAGAGGTATGTGAACGCCATCGTATATCCTTCACATAAGGCCTCCCCGTCCACGAACACCCCGTATATGTCGGTGACATGGTCCTTGGGGTCATCGCTGGCAGCGGTGTAGACGACATTGTCGCATATCCAGTCATGGATTTTCATGACCGCCTTGTGCTCGCTGTTGGCGTCGCTCATGTCTATGTTCGGTATCGAGCGGTTTATAGCCCTGTTCACGGACTCTATCTCATCGTAAGTGAACAGATGGTTGTTACTGAACTCGGAGCTCATTCCGGTATCGTTGTACACATAGAGCAGCCAGTTGTCACGGAACCACCAGCACTCCGGATGGTCGTACCGGTAGGCGTGCCGGACCTCCCTCCCCTCTTCGATGGTCAGATAATCCACGTTGACGGAGGCCATATGGTTCCTGACCGCATAATCCAGATTGTCGTACGCCGTTTTCTGATCGTCGTTGAGCGTGTCATATATCGTATGGACGCCGTCGGTCGTCCCTTCGGCGGCAGACACGGCGAGAACGACGATCGACGCCAATGCGAAAACGGCAATGCAAGTCAAGAACAGATTGCGCAAACCCATGGAAACCCCTCCCAGGAAACCGATCAAATTGAAAGACGGGTTGCCGAATAGAAATAATGTTCTGCAGGCGCCCTGAACTAAAACCGCGCGAGTCCAGGAAAACTGTCACACGCCACAACCTACTACAGAAAAGGCGGGTGAAGCGATCCAAGCCTTCGTGAAAACGTCAAGAGCCGTCTGAAGCGGCGACCCTTGCCGGCCTGGGCCCCAATTGAAAGCGAAGAGCCCGGGAAGGGAATGGGGCGATAGCGCCCCTTTGGATTCACTCGGAGAACCTCTCGTCGTATTCGACGGCAGCGTCGAGCGCCTCCAGGAACGCGACCCTGGCGTCGTCAAGTGAAACCATGGCCGCGAGGATACAGGAGTCCGCATAGTCGAGCCTGTCGTCGATGTACTTCTCGAGCTTCTTCTGGTCCCTGGCGTCCTTCCTTGCGATCAGCTTTGCCCTGGCATCCTCGAGGTTCTTGTTCATGGCGTCCATCTGAGCGTCCATGCTGTCCTTGAACGAGCTCTGGCGATCTTTCACGCGGGTCTTATTGGATTCGACTTTTGCTTTGGCGTTTTCAAGCCTCTTCTCCCTGACCTCTTTCTTCGTGTCAATCCTCAGCTCGCGGTCCTCGGCCATGTCGTTGACCTTCGCCTGGAAATCGTCCATCCTTTTGTTGAACCTGTCGAGTCTCTCGGCTCTCGATTGTTTAGACATATGAGTGTCCCCTTTGGGCCCATCGCCTGAACTGCGGCTCAGAGCCTCCGGAGTGTGAACGTGTACTCAACATTTATTGATATCGTCGGCGTCTTTTCAATGCCGGACAAGGTCATTACGCTGGCGGTTCCGCGGTTCCCATGAATCCTGTCGAAGCTCGCTTGTGAATGCCTCTTTTGATGGACATCAAAGCCTGTTCGGCCTGGACATGGACGGTGGACGGCGCATGCCGCACGAACTTCGCGGAGGAGGCTGAGCCCATCTGCATCTTCTTCGAAGCGCTCTTCTCTATTCCGTAAATGTCCACTTTCCGGTCCTTGACCGAATCCAGGAAGCCATCGACATCAGTTTCGTCGGAGACGGTCACCACGTTGCCCACCTCAGTCAGCAGATGGCCGTCGGTGCCGCCCGTGAACCCTATCCCGTACCTGACGGCGGCCTCGCGGGCAAGCTCGTTGGACCTGCGGGTCATGCCGCTGCAGACGACCTCGTAGGCGTCCAGGCGCTTGGCGACCTCGGGTCCGAGATACCCCTTGCTGATGCAGACCTCGACGCCCTTGTTGGACATCATATATCCCATGGGATGCGCCGCCGACACGACGCAGCATTCCCCCTCCAAGAGGTCCAGGAGCTTCTCCGTGGGGCAGTCCTTCAGCGCGAGCCAGGGGCAATGATTGAGCCGGGGGCGGATCTCCCTGGCCCAGAAGACCTCCAGGTCCTTGTATTCGTAAAAATAGACGAGGATGTGAGGTCCGTCCGAAGCGCTGACCTCCATCCCGGGTATCACCGGCACTGAGTACTCGTTGCCTTGGATGCTCTGGACGGACCCGATGAGGTTGTGGTCCGTGATGGCCACGCCGGCCCTGCGGGCCTGGGCAAGCTCCATGAGCTTGTTCACGTCGGTGAACGAATCGGAGCAGTTGGTATGGAAGTGCATGTCCACTGCCATCAAGCCGTTCTCCTCCAGAAGCCTCAGATCCGGTTTGCAGTACTCTACTTCCAATAGGGCCACCTTGGACGGACGGCGACGGGCTCTGCAGAATCTATCCGGGCCCCTCGCGTCGGATGAACAATCGGGTGCCTTTGCATGATACTTATAACTTGTCCTTGGTGCAACGCAGATCAGGAGCGAAATCAGGGCGGAGCCAGTCCACGATGGATAACGTTCCAATGCCGCTCATCGGAAGCCATGCCGCAAATCAATCCCTATATAGGCTGCTGTGGCTATCCATCTCGCATGTCTCTGTTCTCTAAGAGCAAGGAAGCCCAGGTCGGAGCCGAGGCCTCGATCGTGTTCGAGGTAGACAAGGGATATGACAGGCGCCTGATGGGAAAAAGCAGGCCGGTATCGATATCTGTCGACGGGAATCCGGTCGTCAGCCTGTTGCCGGGCGAAAGCCAGGAAGTCAAAGTGACGGCGGGAAAGCGTAAGTTCACCTTCGTCCACAAGGACGGCAAGACCCACGCGACGAAGACGATATCCGGCAACAGCCATTGCTTCATTCACGAGGACAAGGACGGGGTGGACATCGACTGGACCGACGGAGGGGGCGTCCTGTCCTCTCTGAACGGGGAGAAGCGGGCCAACACGGGCCCAGGACGGGAAGTCAAGGTCTTCTTCCGCGCGGAAGCAGGCCTCACTGGCAGGGACAGGAAGGTCGACATCAGCGTGGACGGCGCCCACGTAGCAACGCTAGGTACAGGGGAGAGGTACGAGCACTCGCTGAAGACCGGCGACCATGTGTTCCAGTTTGACGGCGAATTCTCGAGGCAGACCGTCCAGGGCGACCTAGGCTGCTTCATCCAGATTGGCCGCAAGGTCGAGTACGAGTTCTTCGACCCGAAGTCTCTTCTGGCGAGAAACCGCCTGCGAGGCATTGCCGGGACCGCCCTCTTTGAAAACTCCTTCCTCTTAATCACGAGGACTTTCGAAGCATGGCGGCCCACAGCCTTTGAAACGGAGACCGCGTTCACGTCGGCTCTTCAGAAGCCGGAGACGGCCGGACGTTTCAAGACCGGGGTCCTGCCGGCATCCCGCGAAGGCTGCGTTCCTGAAATCTGGGGAGGCCTTCGGCATCGATGCCTTCCGCCCGACGACCGGGGTTCTTCCTCAACGCGTCGATGCGAACCTTCAGGCTCGGACAGGAGGACGGGCATGCCAAGCATGACGACTGGAGCGATCCCTCCAGCACCCCTGATGACCGACGGAACCTTACGGGGTTCGACGAGATTGCGGGCGCCTTAGTCACATCTTCTTAAAGCCTCTGAGCATCCATTCGCCTATCGACTTGGCCCCGTACTTCAGGGTCCCCCCGAGATGGCGGCTGTCGCTGTGGGCCACGGCCTTTCCCGCCATTACGGCCTCCACCACATCCTGCCAGGTCCGCGCCCCGTCCGGCACCTCGACGTAGCCTTCGCCGATATGCCTCGGCGTATGCGCGTCGCTCCCGGCGGTGACAGGCTTCCCTATCCTTCTGGCAAGGGCTTCCGACCTCCTGTTGGCCGACGGGGTCGACCTGCCGTTCCTGGCCTCCACCCCGTCGAAGGGGTACTGGACCGTGTTCCTCTCCCCCAGGCCGGACCACCACCGGTAAGGGTGGGCCGCGAAGGCGTACCCCCCGGCCTCGTGGATGAGGTCTATGGTCTCCTGGATGGACATGCCCCTGGGGATCAGCCGGTCTATCCCCAGGGCGATTATGTGGCCCTCCTTGGAGGAGACCTCCTCCGCCGGGATCACGATTATCCTTCTGTCGTCTTTAAGGCGGGCGTACGCCACGAACTCGTTGTGGTCGGTGAAGGCCACGCACCCTATCCCTCTGAGCAGCGCGTACTCCACCAGCTCCTCGAGCGTGGTCCTGCCGTCTTTGGAATAAAGCGTGTGGACGTGCAGATCGGCCTTCATACTACGTCCGCACCATCCATGACGTCGGATTCCACCGTCATCACGCAGCCCTTGCCGTCGCCGAGGGGGACCATCTCGTCCCCGTCCATGACCGCGGCCACGACTTCCGGGGAGCCCTCCGGAAGGTCTATCTCCCTTCCCAGGAACTTCCCGTCCCTCACGCGGGCCACCTTTATCGTGACCTTCTCGCAGTGCTTCACCTCTATGCGCGACGAGGAGCACTGCATCCCGCAGTTCACCGCGGTCCCGTTGGGGACGTCCTTCGACGGCTTCAACAACAGGATGGCGGAGCCTCCCAGAGGCTCGTCGTCCGCCGCCATGAGCATCCCGGAAGACTGGACACCGCGGAACTTGGCAGGCTTGAGGTTGGAGATGACCAGAAGCTTCCTTCCAAGCATCTGGTCCCTGGGATAGACGCTCTTCAGATTGGTCACGATCTGCCTAGGCTCCTCCTCGCCGAGGTCTATCTTCAGGACGTAGAGCTTCTCCGCCTCCGGGTGGTCCTCCACGGAGATCACCTCCCCGACGCGGATGTCCATTCTGCGGAAGTCGGCGAAGGGCCCGTCCGGGACGGCCGCCGGGGCCTCCTTCTTCTGCTCCTTCGGCTTCTCCTCCTTCTTGACCTCGATCTTCCTGTACACGGGCACGGGCTCCTCCAAGGTCTGACCCTCCGGTACCGGCTCCATGATGTGATCGAAGCCCATGTCCTCCGGGGTCCCGCAGTAGCCCATGAAGCGCCAGACCTTCTCGGAGGACCTGGGCATGTACGGCCAGGCCATCATGCAGAGGGCCTTCGCGATGCGCAGGTTGTCGCCCATGACCTTCCCGCAGGCGTCCTTGTCGCTCTTGACGAGGGCCCACGGCTTCTTGGAATCGAAGTACCTGTTCCCGAAGTGGGCAAGGTCCATCATGGCCTTCAGGCCCTTCTTGAAGTCGCACCTCCCCACGCATGCGGAGTACTCCTCCACGGCGTCCCTTATCGCCTCCTCGGCCTCGGGGTCCCCTCCCGCCGCCGGGACGGACCCGAAGTTCTTCTTGGTGAAGCTGAGGCACCTGTGGTAGTAGTTCCCGAGGTCGGCCACCAGCTCGTTGTTGATCTTGGTTATGAAGTCGTCCCAGGAGAACTCGGAGTCGTGGGTGTCCGGCATTATCGCCGATATGTAGTACCTGACCAGGTCGGCGTCGTACTGCTGGAGGACCGACGGTATGTCGATGGCGCCTCCGCGGCTCTTGGAGAACTTTCCGCCCCCGATCATAAGGTACTCGTTGGCAGGGATGTCGTAAGGGAGGTCCATCCCGCCGATCCCCATCAGGATCGCCGGCCAGATTATCGAATGGAACGGGATGTTGTCCTTCCCGATGAAATAGTAGTGCCTGCACTCCGGGTCCTTCCAGAACTCCTTCCAGTAGTCCGGCTTCCCGATCATCCTGGAGTACTCCACGGACGCGCTCAGGTACCCTATGACGGCGTCGAACCAGACGTAGATGACCTTGTCCTCCCATCCCTCCTCCGGGATCGGCACCCCCCAGGACATGTCCCTGGTTATCGCCCTGTCCTGCAATCCTCCCTCCAGCCAGTTATGCGTGAATGCCTTGACGTTCGCCCTCCATTCCTTCCCGTCGATGAACTTGATGAGCTCGTCGGTGAACGCGCTCAGCCTGAGGAAGAAATGGCTGGTGGGCCTGACCTCCGGCCTCGACCCGCACAGGGTGCAGTACGGGTCTATGAGCATGCCGGCCTCGAAGGTCGTGCCGCAGCTGTCGCACTGGTCGCTGCGGGTCTTCTCCGCCTTGCACACCGGGCAGACGCCTTCCACGTAGCGGTCAGGGAGGAAGCGGGAGCACTTGGGGCAGTAATACTGGTCCGTCTCCTTGACGTAGACGTACCCTTTGGACTTCAAATCCTTGAATATCTTCTGCACGACCTCGAAGTGGGTGGGGCAATGGGTCTTGTTGTACAGCGTGTACTCGATGCCCATGTCCTCGATCGCCTTCTTGTTGATCTCATGGTACCTGTCCGCGTACTGCTCTGGGGTCATCCCGTTCTTCTCCGCGGAGACGGTGATGGGGGTTCCGTGCTGGTCCGACCCTCCGACGACGAGGACGTCGTTGCCGAGAAGGCGGTTGTACCTGCTGAATATGTCCGGAGGCAGCAAGGAGCCGGCCAGATGGCCGAGGTGGATCGGTCCGTTGGCGTACGGCCAGGCGATGCTTATGCAGATCTTAGACATTTTAACCTGGGCGACCCCAGTGCGTCAACCGTATTATATCTTTCATAAGGGGGCCCCAACGTCGACCGGGCGCTAATGTGATTTATAAAGGCCGAAAGGAGGGGCAGGCTCCCTAAACGCTTTTATCGGATGAGCAAATCAACGCCGTATGAGAATAGCCGCGGTCCTGGCCGACAGGTGCCAGCCTAAGAAGTGCAACAAGGAGTGCGAGCGCTTCTGCCCCTTGAACCGCACGGGGGCCCAATGCGTCGTGTTCGGGGAGAAGGGGAAGCCGACGATCTCCGAGACGCTCTGCCAGGGATGCGGCATTTGCACGAACAAGTGCCAGTTCAAGGCCGTCAAGATCATCGGCCTCGCGGACGAGCTGAAGGAGGACATCATCCACCGCTACGGCGAGAACGCCTTCCGCCTATACCGCCTCCCCGTCCCCAAGAAGGGCCTGGTCACCGGGATTCTGGGGCCGAACGGGATTGGGAAGTCCACCGCCATCCGCATGCTCTCCGGCGCCGAGGTCCCCAACCTCGGGAACTTCGAGGACCCCCCTTCCAAGGAGGACGTCCTCAAGCACTTCGCCGGGACCGAGATACACGACTACCTCAAAGGAGTGTACGACGGCAAGGTCAAGACCGCCATCAAGCCCCAGTACGTCGACAAGCTTCCCCAGTCGGTCAAGGGAGTGGTCAGGGACCTGCTGTCCAAGGTCGAGGAGCGCATGACCTTGCAGGAGGCGGCGGAGATGTTCGAGCTCACCGAGGTCCTCGACAGGGAGCTGGACAAGCTCTCCGGCGGGGAGCTACAGAGGCTGGCAATGGCAGCCACCGTGATGAAGGAGGCCGACGTCTACTACTTCGACGAGCCCACCTCCTACCTCGACATCTACCAGAGGGTGAAGATGGCCAGGATCATCAAGGCCCTCAGCGTGGAGAAGCAGGTCGTCGTCATCGAGCACGACCTGGCCATACTGGACTTCCTGGCCGACAACGTCCACCTCGTATACGGGTCTGAGGGGGCGTACGGGGTGTCCACGCTCGCCAGGCAGGTCAGGACCGCCATCAACGCCTACCTCGACGGATACCTGCCCGAGGAGAACATAAGGTTCAGGGAGCGCCCCATCGAGTTCGAGGCATCCCCTCCCAGGAGCGAGTGGCAGACCCCCGACGTCATTGCCTTCGAAGGGCTGGAGAAGGACTTCGGTGAGTTCAGGATGGACATCACCGGCGGCTCCGTCAAGATGGGGGAGTCCGTCGGGATAGTCGGGCCGAACGCCACGGGCAAGACCACCTTCGTCAAGATACTGGCCGGGGCCATCGAGGCCGACTCCGGGAGGATGGACGGCAAGGTCAAGGTCTCCTACAAGCCGCAGTACATCTCCGCCGACTTCGACGGGACCGTCCAGGACCTGCTCCTGACCTGCGACTACGAGACCATAAGCTCCGGGTTCTTCACTGGGGAGGTCGTCGAGCCCCTCGGGATCAAGTACCTCCTGGACAAGAAGGTGTCCAGGCTGTCCGGCGGGGAGCTGCAGCGGGTAGCCATAACCGTCTGCCTTTCGAGGGAGGCGGAGATGTACCTGTTCGACGAGCCCTCCGCATACCTGGACTCCAACCAGAGGATGATAGCCGCCAAGACCATCAGGAGGATGATGGAGAAGACTGGGCGCAGCGCCATGATCGTCGACCACGACGTCTACTTCCTGGACATGGTTTCCGACTCCCTCATGGTCTTCGGGGGCGAGCCGGGCCACCACGGCGTGGGGGACGGCCCCTTCGACATGAGGGAGGGCATGAACCGCTTCCTGTCGGCGGTGGACATCACGTTCAGGCGCGACGCGGACACCCACCGTCCGAGGATTAACAAGCCCGAGTCGAGGCTGGACAGGGAGCAGAAGTCCTCCGGGGAGTACTATTATTCCTGAGCCCCCTTAGGAACCAGTACGAATCAATAAATAGCATTAGGGAATCCTAAAAGATATGGGCAGAGCCGATACCCACCTCCATACGCATTATTCCGGGTATTCCCAGCTCGGAGGGTCCATGAAGTTCCCCGAGTCAGTGATATCCCCGGAGGACCAGGTGGACAAGATGAGGAGGCTCGGCTACGAAGTCATGGCCATCACCGACCACGACGAGACCGCCGGGGCGTTCAGGGGCGAGAAATACGCCAAGCGCTTCGGCGACATCGAGCTCATAGTGGGCGAGGAGGTCAGCACCAAGGACGGCGAGATCATCGGCCTGTTCCTGAACGAGAAGGTCCCGAAGGATCTCCCTGTCGAAGAGACCGTCGACATCATCAGGTCCCAGGGCGGCCTCGTCATCGCCCCGCATCCGTTCAGCTTCCACGTGCCCGGGCTGCAGGAGAAGATCCTGGAGCTGGACATCGACGGGTTCGAGACGATAAACGGCGGACACCCCGACCGCTACTCCAACATGTTCGCCAGGAAGGTCATGGACTCCTACCCCGGAAGGTGGGCGGACATGGCCGGCAGCGACGCCCATTCCGTATACACTTCGGGGACGTGCTGGACCGAGTTCGAGGGCGCCACCGCGGACGAGTTCCGCAAATCCATCCTCAACAGGAAGACCCGCGCCGTCGGCAAGGCCGCGCCCCCGTTCGGACAGGTCCAGTGGAGCGCTGAGGTCGTCATGGGAGGACAGAAGCTCCTGTGGCATAAGCTCAAGGGCGACCTCGACCAGGACGACGGGGACCAGCTGGCGGAGAAGATCCTCAGCATCAACCGCCTCAAGGCCGCCACCGGCGTCTTGGCCGGGAGCCTGTACCTTTTCCCCCCGGTAACCTGCCTCGCGAGCGCCCTGAGCATGATGTACCTGGGCATCGGCGCCAGGAAGATGGCGTCCAAGGCGGACGAGAGGATGGCCGGGATCGACAAGATAATCCGCAGTGTCGACGGCAAGGGGGCCCACAATGTCAGGAAAGAAGAGCTTCAAGGTGGGGACCTGCATCCCGAGAAGGTTCCTAGACCGGCTGATGGACGAGGTCTCCTCGTCGGTCGGCCCGCTGTACCCCGGCTACGACAGATGCTTCTCGTATTGGCCGGTCACCGGGACCTGGAGGCCCCTGGAAGGCTCCTCGCCGTTCATCGGAAAAGCGGGCGAGATATCCGTC
>JAFZXW010000203.1 GCA_017616575.1 Candidatus Methanomethylophilaceae archaeon | reverse complement strand
TCCGCATTAATAATATTGCAATTTATCCCCATGGAGATATTTCTCGTTATATTCCCTTGCCAAATCCACGGAATTGGCATCCATCAGTATCTCGGGAGCGGGTTTGATCTGCGATAATTCTGGTGCCTTCCGAGGCTTCTTCATGATCGCCACAATTACTTTTAATTATTAAAAAAATAACTTTTTTTAAATTTGAAGTTTTTTGAAATTGTCTAAGTTCACGATGTGAACACGTAGTGCAACTTGTTGCAACACCTCGAATCAATGAATGATCAAAACGCCAGTATACTCGAGTATACTGCGGTATTCAATGAATTAGCGGACCCGCCGGGATTCGAACCCGGGTCCGAGGCTCCGGAGGCCCCCATTCTATCCAGGCTATACTACGGGTCCTTAAAGAAAAGGGAAGAGGTTTGGCCGGTGCGGCGGCTCACTCCTTGTTGAACTCGGTGTAGCCGCAGCGTCCGCAAGCCTTACGGTCCTTGTGGACCGCCATGAAAACGCCGGGACCGCACTTGGGACAGACAGGCTTGACCCTGACGACCTTGTCGCCTTCGACCTTGTAAGCGTCCTTCTTGCTGACAGAGGACTTCTTAGCGGGTGCCTTTCCTGCCATGATCACTCCTCCGCGGGCTTCTCGGCCTTGGGGGCCTCGATTCCGTTCCTCTTGAGCAGGTGGTCGCGGTCGTACTCGAGCGCGGCCTCCATGCTGGCGTAGACCTTGGCGTATCCCTTGGACATGCCCCTTCCGTAGACGGACTCGATGCTGTCAACGACGACGCAGTTCCTCTTGGACTTCATCATCTTCGCAATCTCCTCCGCGACGGCGTTCCTTCCGGGGGTGGACTCCCCGTCGTGTGCGACGGTGAAGCGGACCTCCGTCCTCTTCAGGAGAGGGTTCTCTCTCTTCTGCGTGATCTCGATCTTCATTAGATCTCCTCCATTCTAGCGACCATTCCGGCGGCCTTCATTTGGATGGACTCGTCCGTGGCGACGAGCATCATGCATCTTCCTGGCCATCCGTAGACTATCCGGGTCCCGGGAGGGGACAGCACGATGCAAGGCAGCAGCGCCAGGTCCTCCTCTCCATGGACCAGCAGCAGCCCGCTTCCGGCCCCTTCGATGCTCCTACGGACGGCCGCCGCAAGCTGGGCGGTGATCGTCCCCGCAGGGTTGACGGCCTCGTCCTTCGGCTCGTCCTGTACGAGCTCGGCGAACTCGGTCATCTCGCGGCGTTCGGTGGACCCGTCGTATATGGACAGGTCCGGCCTTATGCCGTGTCTCCTAAACGTCAGGGATACCACGTCCCCGACGGTTATCAAAGGCGTTTCGTCACTGAACGACTCCAGGTCGGAATCATACAGCTCGATGCCGAGAGGCTCCTTGAACTCCTCCCTCAGACCGGGAGGCAGGACCAGGTCCTTCTCGAACATGAGTGTCAACGTACCTTGAGGGCGTACTTGCCGTTCTTCGATATGCCCATGGCCTTCGCTATGTCGGACTTCTCGAAGTCGACGACCGCAAGGTACCCCTGCCATTCCCTGGTGAGCTGCCCGCGGCAGTAGGGGCAGGTGTGTATGTCAGCCTTCTCGGCCTTGAGCTGCTCGGAGTCGACCAGCATCTTGCAGTTCTTGCATGCGAGCAGGTTCTTCACATCGCTCATCCGTCTCACCCTTGGATTTCTTCTTGTTGTCCTCGTCCAGCCACTGGAGCTTCCCGAGGCCGATCTGGCGCATGGTGAGGCCGATCTTGCTCTCCTGCGGGTTCTTCTCGTTGAGGTCTATGCTGACGACCCTGGCCCTCACGACGTCCCCGACGGCGAGATACCTTCCGCTCTCCTTCCCGACGAGCCTCTGGTTGTTCTCGTCGATGTCGACGCGGTCGTCCATCACCTGGCTGACGTGGAGGAGGCCGTCCAGCGGGCCGAACCTCACGAACGCCCCGAACTTCACTATCTCCACGACGTTGCCCTCGACTATCTCGTCGTTCTCGGGCCTGAAAACCACCTGGTCGAACTTCACGGCCTGATGGACGCCCCCGTTGCCGTGGACGATGCGCCCGGGCCCGACCGGCCGGACGTTCTTCACGAGGACTGTGAACGACTTGTCCGCGCCGAACCTGCCCCCGTAGGTCTCCCAGGTGAGCTTCTCGACGATGCTGTCGATGTCCTCGCCCAGTTCCGCCGGCGGAATGCAGACGAGCCTCTCGACATCGGTGATCTCGGTGTACATGAGTGATCCTCTGGTTGGCAATATGCCTATTATATTTAAATGGACTGCAGACCGGGGTCACATTCCGGGGAACTTCTCGCGGTATCTCTTCATGCAGACGGAGACCATGTCCCTTGCTTCGTCGGGGCCGAGCATCTCCTTGGCCTCGGTGACCTTGCCCTCCAGCGCCTTGTAGACGGAGAAGAAGTGCCTGAGCTCCTCGACGATGTGCTTGGGGAGCTGGTCGACGCTCTCCAAATCCCGGAGATAACGGTCCTTGGTGGCGACGGCGATGACCTTGTCGTCCTGGTCACCTCCGTCGATCATCTTCAGGAGCCCGATGGGCTTGCACTCGACGAGGGTGTTGGGGTAGAGCGTCTCGGTGCAGATCAGGATTATGTCCAAGGGGTCGTCGTCGAAGGCGAACGTCCTGGGGATGAACCCGTAGTTCCAGGGGTAGGCCGTGGCGGTGGAGATGATCCTGTCGAGGGCCAGCATTCCGGTCTCCTCGTCGATCTCGTACTTGACCTTGCTTCCTTTCGGAATCTCGATCACGGCGGTGAACTTCTCGGGCGAAACCCTGTCCATGGAAAGCTCGTGCATTATCATGTGTACCGTCGCGCGGTAGAATATGAACCTATTTTATACATGCGTCGCACGGAGCGGCGGAGCAGGCGGGGCACGCCGTCCTCGCCGAGGAAGCCGACTCCGAGGGTTTCCACGGGATTGACCACAGGCTTCCCGGACGCCTCCCTGGCGCATCCCGCCCCTATGTCGCAGCAGAGTGCCAGGACGACGTCGAACCCTTCGGAGCCGCCGAGGCGGTCCCTCGCGTTGGACATGAAGCATGCGGCGGGAACGGCTGCAGACCCGGCCACCTCCACGCCCCCGGACTCCAGAAGCCGGACGGCCTCCTCGGCCTTCTCCCTGCCCCCCACGCCGCAGAGCCTGGCGCAGGTGTTGCAGGTCCATACGAAGACCCTCTTCCCGCGGAGGCCTTCCTGGATGTCCCCGTATCCTTCGCCTGGCGCCATGACCATCATGGGCGGCGGGAGGGCATCCGCGTATTTCGTTGTTCTGTGCAGGGGAGTAGCAATATATTTTAACGGAATGGCTCTAGCCTCCGCCAGGCAATATCATGACCGACGAATTGGAACTCGTTCCCGTGGAGGATATAAAGGTCACCAAAGGGATGACCGTAGACCAGATGCTCAGGGCCATGGGGCGCGCCGGAGGCTTCACCGCCCAGAAGCTCGCGGACGCCACGGACATCGCCGAGAAGATGATCAAAAGGAAGGGATGCCTCAGGATCCTCTCCTTCCCCGCCTGCATCAACGCTACCGGGACGCACGGGGTCATAGTGGACATGGTCAAGAACCACATGGTCGACCTGATAATCACCACCTGCGGCACCCTCGACCACGACATCTCCAGGACGTACGAGGACTACTTCAAAGGCGACTTCATGATGGACGACGCCAAGCTCAGGGAGCAGTATTCCATATCCAGGCTCGGCAACGTCCTCGTCCCGGACGAGTGCTACGGGGAGGTCCTGGAAGGGGAGATCCTCCCGATGTTCGACGAGATCTTCGAAGGGAAGGACTCCATGACCACCCACGAGATCATCTGGGAGGTCGGCAGGAGGATGAACGACGAGGACTCCCTCATGTACCAGTGCTGGAAGAACAAGGTCCCCATGGTGGTCCCCGGGATCACGGACGGGTCCTTCGGATGCCAGCTCTGGAT
>JAFZXW010000202.1 GCA_017616575.1 Candidatus Methanomethylophilaceae archaeon | reverse complement strand
TGATGAAACCGGGAGTGTCGATGGAATAGCTCATGAGATATTCCACGCCTTCCGGAAGAATGAACGAGGTCGCCGACACGCCATAGAACGCGTCGTACCCCACGGAAGTCAAAAGGTACTTGCCATGGGACGGGTCGTCCACGAACTCCACCTGGCGTATCAGGCTCTTGACGCTGAACGCGTTGTAATTCTCGCGGTCCACGACGTAGAAGAGCTCCCCTCCGTCCTCCCCTAGAGCAGTGTTGTCCGGGGACACGGCCCAGACCTTCAGGTATCCGTCCACCAGGTCCCACTCGTGGTTGGAGAGGTCCCACCCGTTGGTATTGCCGTGGAAATGGTATCCGAACTCCAGGTCGGGCCCTATCTGCGTCCCGTCTCTGAACGCGCTTATCTCGGAATTGCGGAACGTCTCCATCGGAAGGGACGTCCGGACCTTCAAAGCGCCGTCGATATAGGAGGCGCCCCAAAGGCAGTAGTCTCCGAAGCTCGTCGTCCCGTCGCAGCGGAGGTCGATGAAGGTCAAAGCGTCGCACCCGTAGAACGCCCCCTTTCCGATCGACTTGACGTTCTCGGGAATCAGCATCTGCTCCAGGCTGGGGCAGCCTGAAAAGCAATCTTCCGCTATGGTCGTCACGTTGCTGGGGATGGCCACGGACGTCAATTGCTTGCAGCCGGAAAAGAGATGGCTCGGCATCGTGGTGAAGCCGTCGCCCTCCGGGAGCCTGATGGAGACAAGCCCGGACCCGCTGAACGCATATTCGGCGATGCTGGTCACCGAATCGGGAAGGTAAAGGTAATACAACGATTTGCAGCCGTCGAAGGCGTCGTAACCGATGGTCGTGACGGAATCGGGAATGTCGACATGCCTCAGGTTCTCGCAATAATAAAACCCGTTGGAGAGGCCGACGGTCTCTATCCCGTACGACAGGGTCGCGGAGACCAGGTTGCGCTCCCCGTAGAAATCCACCGCCTTCACCTGGTACGTGACCCCATCATAGGTGACCTGGGCTGGGATGGTTATATCGGCTATCCCCTCGGCTATGCCGTCTGCCGCAAGCCAGTCCTCCTCGCCGGGCTGGTAGTAATGTATTCTTTCGTCGTCGTCCCAGAAGTCGAAGGCGTCCGAGTCGTCGGATACGGCCGCCAACACCATGGACAGCGACAGAACGGCGATGAGCACGGCAAGGATGCGGAGAAGGCGGAACGTCCCCGCGTGCCATGCCGGCGCCGCGCACATATGTTTTGTCATATTACAATCTCCTGTATACTATGCAGTCTACGATGTAAGCACGGATTCGGAAGTCATAACTGTTTTGCAACTCCGCTAGCATCAGAATATCCTGACCAATGACGGAAAACCAGATGCCGTTGGCATCGAATCCTCTATGGCGCATCCGCCAGGATCGTTTGGGACAGGCGGATAGGATGGCAGGTCACCGCCCCTTCTCCTTCGGACCATGCTCGGCCTAGACGGCGGACCTCCTCCGCGGTCATCCCGGTGGCCTTGGACACGTCCTCGGCGGACATCCCCATGGAGACGAGCTTCCTGGCGACCTCCTCGTTCTGAAGCCACCTGCCCTCGGCCATCCCTTCGGCGCGTCCCTCAAGGCGGCCCATCTTCTTGTGAGCCTCACAGTTCATCCTAAGATTCTCCTCCTCGTCAAACAGCTGCTCGTACACCCCCATGATCTCGAACCTCCTCGACCAGACGAACTCTCCGACCGTGCCGCAGTCTTTGCAAGCCTCGAAGGCTTTCAGAACCGACTCCCTTTCACAATCCCCTATCGCCATATCGTTGATTATGCCGCAGACGTTTATATAATCCCTCAGAAGCCCCGCGTCTCTGACAGAGATCTCGGTTGACATCGAGTCGTCGGACAGATTCCCCGTTATCCCGTCGATGCTCGTCAGGCGCACGCCGTCCTTGCCCACGTAGATGACATATGCCTCCCATTTCGGGAACTGACGCCTCCCTATATCGTACACTGTCATCCCGTTCTCGGACAGATAATCCTGGAACGTCGAAACCAGGTAGAACAGCATCCTGAGGCGAAACGCCCCCATGTCATAGCTCTAGGCCTCCACGAGGCATATGAGCCTGTCCCCGACTAAGAAACCTAGGTCGTTGGCATACCCCTTGGCTATCACGCGCCTGACGGTGCGTATCCTCACGTCGCCCTCCGAGGACTCCGTATCCTCCGGATGCAACTCCTGGTAGAGCCTGAACACGTTCGCCCTGTCCTCGAAGAATTTGACGAAAACCGAATCCTTCGCGTTGCGTTTCACGTCCCTCCATCCTTTGTCCGTATAATTCACCTCGCCAGGGGACCTGGACGAGGACTGCTTGAAAGGGCATGCGTGCGCGCACACGACAACGAAAGCGGTTTGAGGGAGGGGCTTCCCCCGCCCTCTTGGAAGAATCAGGACACCATGTCCAGGACCATGGACGACCCCATGAACGTGTGTCCGCGCAGGTTGTCCGCCGTGGGACCGATGGCTTCGCCGCCGACGTCGCGGAAAGAGAGCCGGTAGAACGCGTTGGTCCCCACGTCCGTCAGGCCGCTGCCGACTGCCAGCGATGCGATGGCCTTGCACTCGCTGAACACGCTCCTACCCAGGCCGGCCACGCCGTCCTCTATGACGACGCTGGCAAGGGAGTCGCAGCCGTAGAAGGCATATTCCCCCACGCTCGAGACCGTCCCGCATATCGTCAGCTCCGTAAGGCTGTTGCAGTACGGGAATGCCTTGAACCCTATCTCGGAAACGCCGGAGAGGTCCAGGACCGCCAGTGAGCGGCAGTCGTAGAACGCCTTGGTCCCGATGCTCGCCCCCGATCCCGTGAAATACGCGGACTCCAGCCCGCTGCACATATAGAAAGCGCACTTGGACACGACGACGTCCTCGCCGGGTATCTCCAGGGTCTTCAGTGCCTTGCATCCGTAGAAGGCGTAGGGGCCGATTGTCTCCAAAGAGCCGCCCATCGCGACGTCGGACATCCCCGTGCATCTGGCGAACGCCTTCGCCCCTACGGCCTTGACGGCCCCCAGGTCGACGGTCTCGACGGTCTTGCAGCCATAGAACGCCTTGTCGCCGATGCTCACGACGCTGTATTCTCTGCCGTCGTTACTTACCGACTCCGGGACCGCCACGTGGACCGGGCTGCCGGAATACCCGATCAAAGAGACGTCCGAGGACCCGGGCAGGATCTGATACGTGAGCCCGGACTGCTCGAACGCCAAGGACACCGCGTCTGCGGTCATCACGTAAGCCAGGCGGGCCCCTACCTTCCCGTCGCCGCTGGACAGGCCCTGATTGGCGATGGTATGGGCCACGCCGACGCGGTTGCTGCTCATAAGGAGTCCCCCCACATACAGGGAGCACCAGCCGGAGTTCGACCAGACGCCGTCTCCCGGATACACGTAACTGTCTATTATCGACAAAGTCGCCTCCTGAGAACCCATGGGAAGATCCCAATATGCGGAATCGGAGTATGTCGAGGTGATGAATCCATACTTGGTCGACGGAAGGATGGCTCCGGAGACCTCGGGCTGAGTGTGGTCGGATATCGTCGCCCCGCCGAGCGTATTGCCGGCGTGGAGGGTGCGGTCGTAGAAGCATGTGTCACCGACGAACTCGGAGAGGTAATTCCAGGAGTTCTCGATGAACAGCTTGGAGTTCGACGTGGCATCCGCATAAGGGCCGGCGGCGTCGGCCCGACCGGTATCCGTTTTTTGGGCCGTTGGGCCGTTCCCGAGCATCACCTGGGAATTCTTGGTCCCCATGACCGTGTACGCCATCATCTTGTACAGGGTCCACTGGTAGAAGTTCCACTGCTGGTAGTCGGACCCGGGGGCCGGCGTCAACGCATCCGCGTAGGACTTGAACCGGTCGTTGGTGGTCCAGTTGGTAGGGGTGGCGCCGCTCACGGAGAGCAGCTTGCCGTCCGATACCGAGGCCTCGTAGACGCCGATGGCGATGTACGGGTACACCTTCGAGACCGACCCTGAGGTCGCGGTGTGGGCGTATGCCGTCATGCCTTTCACAACGCTGCCCCCCGCATTGTAGCTTGGGGAGCTGGACAGGTAAAGAGTGGTGGAGGTCGCCTTCCAGTACACCGTCGGAATGACCAGCATTATGTTGTAGGTGCCCTCGAACGCAGTCCCGCCCAAGGTCTTGGACAGGTCATACGGGTCCAGGACGAACGCCACGGCGCCGACCGAGGGATTGAGCATCCGCTCCCCGTTGTCGTACCCGGAGCCTTTCTCAATGTTGATGGCGGCATAGAACGAGTTGAACGGACCCATGCCTGTCTCGGGATCGAAATCCCAGAAGCTGGAGATGTTCGAAGCACCGACGCCCGTCCAGGGCACGATAGCCATTGCGGACCCGTTCTCCGACACCCTCACTTTCGTTATTTCCACACTGTATCTTTCGGTCGTGATGGCGTACATATAACTCTTCGGCTCAGGCGCCGACGAGCCGGTCGAATCGGCGGCGTCCGCCTCTTCCCAAGCCGGGATCACAGGCGACAGGACCATGATCGCCACCGCCATGATCGCCAGACAGACTTTTTTCATGCTCTTGCCCCTCCTTTACCCCGTCCCGTCCTCTGCATGCCCGTATGGGCGACGGCCACTCGCTTTCCCATGGCGGCGCGCCTGCGAGACCGCCGTCTGATGGGACCCGTATGGAATGTCGATTCAAACCGGCAGGAACGCAGACGGACCCGAAGTCACACCGCGTTGCGGATATATTATATATGGCATCACCGGAAAAAGGGCTCCGATGTACATGCCGAGGACGAAAAAGGACGAGGGAGGGGCGGGGCCCGCCCTTTTGGAAGAATCAGGACACCATGTCCAGGACCATCGAGGATCCCGTGAACACGTGCCCGCGGAGGCTGTCCGCCGTGGGTTCGATTGCTTCGCCGCCGGCGTCGCGGAAGGCGAGCCGGTAGAACGCGTTGGGCCCCACGTCCGTCAAGCCGCTGCCGACCTCCAGCGAGGTGATTGCCTTGCACTCGCTGAAAGCGCTCCTCCCCAGGCTGGACACGCCGTCCTCTATGACGACGCTGGCAAGGGAGGCGCAGCCGTAGAACGCGTACTCCCCCACGCTGGAGACCGTCCCGCTGATGGCGATCTCCGTCAGGCCGTCGCAGTACGGGAAGGCCTTGGCCCCTATCTTGGAAACGCCGGAGAGGTCCAGGGACGCCAGAGATCTGCAGCCGTAGAACGCCTTGGTGCCAATTGCGGCTCCGGAGCCGGTGAAGGACGCGGACTCCAGGCCGGTGCACATGCCGAACGCGCCGGAGCAGACGAGGACGCCCTCCCCCGGCATCTCGAGGGATTTCAGGGCCTCGCAGCCGTAGAAGGCGTACGGCCCGACCTTCGAGACCGACCCGGGGATTGTCAGGGACGCCAAGCTGGCGCAGTTTGCGAACGCCTTCGTCCCGACGACCTTCACGGATCCCAGGTCCACCGACTCGATTGCGCTGCAGCCGTAGAACGCCTTATACCCTACGGACACGACGCCGAACTCGTGGCCCCCGCACGTCACCGTGCTTGGGACGCTCAAGTTCACAGGGCTGCCAGTATAGCCTACAAGGGATACGGCGTCCCCGGACATCGTCCTGTATCTCAGCCCGGACTCCTCGAACGTAACGGCCACCGCATCGGCGGCCATGACATAGGCCAGACGGGAGCCGATGTTCGTGTGCAACATAATCAAGCTGTCGCAGCCGTCCAGACAGGAGACGCCGGCGCTGGGGCCAATGGCCCAGAAGCCGCCGACGCGCAAGGAACACCAGCCGATATTCGACCAGACCTGATCTCCAGGCTCCGAGAATCCGAAAACGATTCCACCATCAGACTTGGGAAGGTCCCAGAACGCGGAGTTGGAATACGCGGCGCCTGTCCATCCGCTCGACGGGAGGATGGCCCTGGCGACCTTGGGATGGTGATGGTCTGAAATCGTCTGCCCGCCGAGAGCGTTCCCGGCGTAGAGGACGCGATTGCAGAAGCATGCGTCGCCGACGAATTCCCCCATAGACCCCCAGGAATTCTCGATGAACAGCTTGGAGTACGAGGACGTGGAGTCCGCGTAGGGTCCGGCGGAGTCGGCAAGGCCGGTCTCTGAGGCCGAGGAGTTGTAAACAGGGCCGAGCCCGAGCATGGACTGGGAGTTCTTGGTCCCCATGACCGTGTACGCCATCATCTTGTACAGGGTCCACTGATAGAAGTTCCACTGCTGGTAGTCGGATCCGGGGGCCGGCGTCAGCGCGTCAGCATAGGACTTGAACTGGTTGTTCGTGGCATCGGCCTTGGGGGTCGCCCCGCTCACGGACAGCATCCTGCCGTCGGAGACCGAAGCTTCGTAAACGCCTATGGCGATGTAAGGGTACACGCTCTCGACGCCGTCGGCGCCCGTGGCCGTGTGCGCGTACGCCTTCATCCCGGAAACTGTGCTGCTGCCAGCGGCGTAGCTGGGAGAACTGGACAGGTACAGGTTTGTGGATGTCGCCTTCCAGTATACCGTCGGAATGACCAGCATAATGTTGTAAGTGCCCTCGAACGTGGTCCCGTTCAGGGTCTTGGACAGGTCGTACGGGTCCAGGACGAACGCCACGGCGCCGGCCGCGGAGCTGAGCACAGCCTCCCCGTTATCGTACT
>JAFZXW010000201.1 GCA_017616575.1 Candidatus Methanomethylophilaceae archaeon | reverse complement strand
GCCCAGATGGCCATCGCCTACGGCGACGGAGGGATGGGGTCCGCCTCCGGGCTCACCGCCCCCGTCTACTACGACGGAAAGAACCTCCCCACCGACACCGTGATGATCCTCGTCGAGGACCAGGACGGGGTCTACTTCTGGACCGAGGGCAAGGGGAAGACCCTAGCCGACTGCCTCGCCAGCCCCACCCCCGGTGTCACCTATACCCTGACCGACAGCAGCTTCGGAAAGTACATACAGGGAATCAACGGCCTCGTCGGCGCTCTGGACTACAGCAGCTACTGGAACGTCTTCGTCTACAAGAACGGCGAATGGATAAGCTCAGACCTCGGCATATCGTCTCTCGAGACCAAGGACAACCCCGTCGTCGGGTTCTTCTACGTCTCCACCGGCGAGGACTACCAGATCGTCTCCGGCGGGCCCGAGAACGTCGTCGTCCCCTCCATATCCTCCGCGAAGGTCTGGGACGGGAAGACCGACGGGACCATCTTCTGCATCCAGGGCGCTTCCGGCCTGTACTTCTACATCAGCGACGCCACCGGCGAGAAGATGTCCGAGAGGTTCAAGGCCGCCACCGCCGCCTACGACATCCCCTACGAGGAGAGCAAGCGCGGAATCAACACCCTATTCGGCATCGGGACCACGAAGAAGACCGACTCCGAGGGTAACCCCGTCATCGACCCCGACACCGGATACGAGGTGTACTGCTACTGGGCGCAGTACGGGCTGAAGGACGGCGCGTGGGACTACATGGACACCACCCTGCCCAACACCGAGGCCAAGGACTTCGCCCAGATGGCCATCGCCTACGGCGACGGAGGGATGGGGTCCGCCTCCGGGCTCACCGCTCCGATCTACGTCGCCAACTGACGTGAAGCAAACCTTTCACCAAACCTCTTCCTTTGACTCACATGTACAAGACACCATCCAGAATCCTCCTGACATGCGTGCTGGTTCTAGCCGGTACAGTCTTGGCGATAGCCGCCACGCCTTCCAACGAGCCCCCTGTCGCGCAAGGAGTGATTCTAGACTTCGGCGGCTACGACATCTATTACCAGGCGATCGACGACCCTGGCAACGACCCAGTGGAATCGCTTGTCGAACTGTGCGACTACTACTCGATGACGGCTGTGTGGGACGGTGCATCCTTAGTATCCGTGACGAAGGAGCAGGAGACGTATCCCGAAGCTGGAAACGCGTCGGTTTGGAAGCTGTATCTGAACGACAAGGGCTCCATAGGCTGGAAGGCGTGCACGGATGACCCGAAGAGCATCCGCATCGGCGATTACGCAGCAGTTTGCTGGGGCCTTTGCGAGGGCAGAGACCTCCCCACTCCGGGCGTGGACGCCACAGGCGTCTGCTTTTACGGGTACGGGCAGAGCTACCGCATAGTGTCTCTGGCCCCGTCATGCACCGAGACAATCTGCGCCACCGGCGCCGGCAACATCATCGTCGGGGCGGACGAGTTCAGCAATTATCCGGCTTACATAGCGAGCAAGCTGTCCACCGGCGAGATAGTCTCCGTCGGGGGTTATACGAACCCGAGCTACGAGACGGTCGCCAAGCTGAACCCCGATATAGTCATCGGCGTCGGGGACCAGTCCGTCCACCGCTCGGTGATGGAGAAGCTCAGGGCGCACGGCGTCAACTGCCTGGCCATGTTCCCGGGGGACAGCATCAAGACGATCCTCGACAACACCTACATGGTCGGCGCGGCGATGAACTACCAGCTCAAGTCCACGCAGACGATAGAGCAGATCGAGGACGCGTTGAACGCCATAGACGCCGCCCTGTCCGCCGGGCAGTCGAGGACGTCCAAGGTCATGATCTCCCTCTCCACGTCCAAATCCCCGTGGGTGGCCGGAGGCACGACCTACGCATCAGACGTCATAAACAGGGCCCTCTGTGAGAACATCTACTCCCAGGAGACGGGATGGGTCATGGTGAACAGCGAGACCGTCCCCTCCCGCGACCCGGATTACATAATAGTCGTATCCTCTGATTACGGGAACACCGACCGGGACTACGAGGACATGGTCTCCTCGCTTTCCGCGGAATGGAGGAGCACCACCGCGTTCTCCAACGGGAACATATATCTTCTGACCGAAGGCGCAACGGACCTCGCCTCACGCCCTTCCACGCGCATAGCGCAGTTCACGGAGCTCATGTGCAGGATGGTGCAGCACGGCATCCTTGACGACGCCGAGCTGCCGATGCACATCGGCGACGACTACAGGGATTATCTTACAATAACAAAGGAACTGGGGTTCGAGACATGAACGGCCTCAAAAGAGCAATCTTCGCAACCGTCCTTCTGGCGGTCTTGATCGTCATGGCCTCCTCCGCGATGCTCCCGTCAGAGGCGGACGACGTCGAGAAACAGGTGCTGATAGACATGGGCGACGGCGACACCTACTGGTCGCCTGCATCGGGAGGAAGCGTGGCCGACGTCCTTTCCGCGGCCGCCAGGACGGCAGGGCTCACGCTGTCCATGGATGGCGGGAAGATTTCCGTGGACGGAGTGTCGGAAGTGACCGTCGGCAGCCAGACCGCCGGATGGAGGCTCTACTCCTGGAAGGACGGATGGGAGGACGTCACCGCCTCGACCCCCTTGGACTCCCGGGCGGACACGTCGATCGCCATCGGGATATACCCCGCCGGGACGGTCCCGACGGAGACCCCCGTCCATAAGGAGTCGTGGACGCAGGTCCGCGGGAACTCGTCCATGGACCGGGGGATGTCCGCGGACCTCGACTCCGGCGAGGAGATGAGAACCGTGTACGCCTGGTCCAGAGGCTCCAACGACTACGTCACCGGCACCGTGCTGGTCGCCGGCGGCAACGCCTATGCGTTCTTCAACGGCGGGTACATGAACACCCAGAGCACGCCCGCCCTCTACTGCGCGGACCGGTTCACCGGCGAGACGAAGTGGGTGATGGAGGTCCCGGCCGGCGTCGGATACGAGACGATGACCGGGTGCATCGTCGGAGGATGCTACTACCTGCCGACCAGCTACGGATACATCTACAAGATTCCCCTCGAAGGGCCTGGCGAGGACTCCTTCTACGTCCAGCTTTCCTCGAGGCTGCTGACAGACTCCAAGAAGGCCCCTGCCGTCACCTACGTGGGATACAAGAACCCTGGGGACGAAACTTACACCGAAGCCCCCGTCGAGGCCCTGGACACCATCGCCTTCGACGTCCCCGTGGAGGTCGGGCGCACGTACGACATCCGCATCTCGGACGGGAGCAGGGTATACGAGGGGAAGATGACGGTCAACAGCGCCGGCGCGCTCGGCGTGAAGATCGTCGGGAACACGGCCGAGGACAAGGCCATGATTGCGGACTTCTCCTCGCGGGTGACCCATTCCTATTCGGACGTCTCCAAGGCGTTCGTCTCCAAGACCAAGTCGCCGACCCTTGAAGGCCGCAACATCTACAACACCGGCCCGGCGTCGCTCACGTATTACGGCGGGGCGATCTTCTTCGGGACCAGCGCCGGATACACGTACGCCATGGACCTGGACCTGAACGTCCTCTGGAAGACAGACGTGTCAGGGCAGAACTATTACGATGCGGTGATGGTGGACGACGGCAGGGTGTTCGTCGGGACATACAGCGGCAAGCTCTTCGCCCTCGACGCTGCCACCGGCGCGATCGTCGCATACGTCGAAGCCGCATCGTTCCCCTCCACGGTTTACGGGGAAGGGGGCAGGGTCTGCACCCCGGTGAAGATGGACGACATCCTGTTCTTCTCGACCTCGGACGGCCTGGGAATGAACAGCACCCAGGGAGGGTTCTGCGCGTACGCGTTCAAGAACGACGCCTTCGTCAAGATCTACTCCGAGACTAGCTACG
>JAFZXW010000200.1 GCA_017616575.1 Candidatus Methanomethylophilaceae archaeon | reverse complement strand
GAAATCCACATCCTCGTGGGCAGGGACATGCCTCTTGGTCTCCGAGAAATCGACGAGACGGCACCTGACCACGGAATTGCGCTCGTCCGCATGAGGGTCGAGCATGATCCAAGCGGAATAGACCTTGCATAGGCTCCCGTACCCGTCCCATTCCGGCGAGGACCTCTGCAGATCTATCATCCTGGCCGCGTATGCCACCGCCCGGCGATGGTCAGCGTTCCCCGGGCCGCGGTACAGCTGCCCCTCGATGTCCAGCTAGACCGTCCTCCCGTCGGGAAGGCCGATCCTGTACATGACGTCCGCGGCCATGGATCCCGAAGCAGAGACCATCTCCGTCCCCACGGCGGAGATCTCCCCGTCCAGACGCATCCTCTCGACCTCGTCTTGACTTATGCCCCTCATCTCCGGCACCAGCAACCCTATAGTCCTGGACAGCACGCGCGAATCCAGCATCAGCGCCTTGAAGCACTGGTCCAGCCTGGTGTCGGGAACGCCGTCCATGAGGCCTCACCCTCCGGACATGGATATGAGGGATGCCTATGCACGCACGGTTCGCCCTCCGAAAAAGATAATCTATCCCCGGCCCGATTCCAAGACATGGACGCCAGGCTGTCTGCAAAGTTCCCTTTCCTGAAAGAGGCGCTGGAATTCGCCGAGGAGAACTCCGCAGACCTTGAGTCCCTCCTGACCTCTGAGAACTTCTCGCCCGCCCGCGCCAGGGGGAGGGAGAGGGTCATGGACGCCATCGCCTCGGGAGAGGTGGCATACAAGCCCCTCATGAGGGACTACGACTGCCTGATGGAGGTCATGTCGTACCCTTACGCCAGGATGCTGGTCTCGGTGGTCTGGGACCGCTACCTGACCAAGAGGTACGCCCTCGGAGAAGCAGTCAGAATGAACAAGGTGCTGTCCGGGGAGGACCACGCCACCATGATCAAGGTCTCCGACGAGATGGGGTTCCATGCCGAGACCGACCCTGACGGGACCATGAGGATGAAGTTCCCGGACTACCTCATGCTTTCCAGCAGGATGAAGAGCGTGGACTGGAAGCTGATAAACAGCGACGTCAGGGCCGGGATGGTCGTGCTCCCGGGAGAGAAGTTCAACCGCCTGATGCAGAACGCGCTCCAGGACAAGATCGAGTCCGAGCTGCCCCTCAGGCCGCCCGACGAGTTCCTCCCTTATCTGGAGAGGGACGCGGCCGCGGTGAAGCTGGCCCTAGACGACGCCAAGGCCAAGATGAGCCCCACCCGCGGGGAGGGCATGAAGGACGAGTTCCTGCCGCCCTGCGTCAAGCATCTGCTGGAGATGTCCCTGAAGGGGATAAACCTCCCCCACAGCGGCAGGTTCGCCCTCGTGACGTTCATGAGCGCCCTGGGGCTGGACTACGACGCCATCATCAAGATATTCGCTGAGTCCCCGGACTTCGACGAGTCCAAGTCGGAGTACCAGATTAAGCACATCACCGGGGAGCTCAACGGCACCGACCCTTACACCCCACCCGAGTGCAAGACCATGAAGACCAACGGGCTCTGCCACGAGCCGGACGCCCTCTGCGAGAAGGTGAACCACCCGCTCAACTATTACAGGATAAAATCAGGGAACCCGATGAGGAGGAAGGAGGGGGAGAGCCGACCTCGGCCCTCCTTGTTCAGGTTCCTCCAGGTTATTATCGCCCTCTGCACCGCGGTCAGGTTGCCGACGACCGCGAACCAGAGCATCATAATCTCCATCCAGTTGAGCCCGAACCCGAAGATCTCGAAAGACCCGTACCCGAAATGCATCGCGACATACTGGATGACCGGGAACACTGTGGAGAGCACCACCCTGTCCGCGCGTCCCAGGAGCCCGGCGTAAAGGCGGGGGGCCCCGATCGCCTGCGCCTGCGTGCCCATGTATGAAGTCAATAACACTCCGACAAGGGCCAGCATCCCGAGGTAGGGGTCGCACCATGCGCTGACGGCGACGCCGCCTATCATGAACACGTCCGCGTACCTGTCGAACACGTGGTCCAGGTAGTCCCCCTTCTTGGAGGCCTTCCCGGCCAGCTTGGCTATCTTGCCGTCCAGCGCATCGAAGTATCCCGACACTATCACCGCGGCCGCCCCGACCAGAAGCAGGTACTCCTTGCCGACGTATCCGCTGTAATAGAAGATGACGCCGCAGATCAGCGCCAGAATCAATCCTATCCACGAGACGGTGTTGGGGTTGACGCCTATGAGCCTCTTCGCCACTGGCGTCAGCGCGAAATCCACCCTCGCTCTCTGTCCGTCGAGAACCATCTATCCATCTCCGATGACCAGTCCGTCCCTCCGGGAAGGATCCCCTTCCCCTCCGCGGCGGCCAGGACGCCGTCGGCGCACTCCTCGACGGACAAGGAAGTGCAATCGATCTCGAACACGGGGATGTCGGTCTCCACGGCCTCGCAGAGGATCACATCCAGTATCTCCGACTGGACGTTCTCGCGGACCTTCGCCTCCCCGTAGCCTCTTGCCCTCAGCCTCCCGGCCAGGACCTCTGGCTCGCACCTCAGCACCACGATGGTGCCGCAGTCCATGTAATGGGACAGGTGGCCCTCCATGAAGACGTCGCCTTCCCTTCCCCGGTATTCCTCCAACGAGGAGTTGAGGAGGTCCAGGTCGACCTCGTAGGTCTCCCTGCCCTCGTCGTACTCCCCCAGCAGGCCGTGCGCGCGGATGTGCTCTCCGAGGTCCACTACCTCGAGCCCCCTGGAGCGGAGCTCCGCCGCAACGGAGGTCTTCCCGGTGCCCGGAGTCCCCGTTATCGCGACCAGCGTCAAGATATCTCCTTCAGATAGGGCTCCGCCCTCTCCAGGGCGTCATCCCAGGCCGGCGTGTTCGACAGGGCCCCCGTCTTCTCCACCACGAAGGACGACACCGACGCCGCTATGGTGAGCGCCTCCGGGGCGCTGTAGCCGCGGTACAGGGCCGCGTAGTAACCCGCGCGGTAGGAGTCGCCGGCGCCGGTGGCGTCCACGAACCTGGCCGGCTTCACGGCCGGGATCCTGAAGACCTCGTCCCCGATGCGGGCGACGCTTCCGCGCTCGGACATCGTGCAGACCACCATGCCCGTCGGCAGGTCCAGGACGTCCTCCTTGCCCATGTATCCCGCCAGGGACTTCCCCTCGATCTCGTTGCAGAACAACGTGCCGGCGAAGCCCAGGGCTAGGGGCAGGTTCTCGCCGTTCCATATCCTGTGAGACTCCTGGGCGGGGTCCAAGGCTATGGACGCCCCGTGCAGCCCCTCCATCAGCGACAGGTAGTACGACGGCTGACCGGTGCAGAAGTGCACATGCCTCGACTCCGAGGCGTTCTTGTCCAGCCTAATGCCGAACCTGTCCGGAAACCCCTGCGGGCCCTGGTAGAAGAGCACCTTCTGCAGGAGGGAGGAGTCGTTGATCACTATCGCCTTGGAGGAGTCGCAACCGTGCACGCGGACGAACTCGTCCATGATCAGCCCGGACCTCCCCAT
>JAFZXW010000199.1 GCA_017616575.1 Candidatus Methanomethylophilaceae archaeon | reverse complement strand
CGGTGATGCACATCTGCTTCTCCTGCATGGCGGTGAGGAGGGCCTGCTGGGACTCCATCCTCAGCACGTTGATCTCGTCGATGTAAAGGACTCCCTTGTTCGCCTTGTGGATGGCCCCGGCCTCTATCCTGTCGTGGGACGGGGTCTCCAGGCCTCCCGACTGGAAGGGGTCGTGCCTCACGTCGCCTAACAACGCGCCCGCATGGGTCCCTGTGGCGTCTATGAACGGCGGAGTCTCGCCGGGATCGTGGCCTACGAGAAGCTTCGACACTATGGCAGTCTCGGTCCTCTGCTGCATCGGGGTCTTGAACAGCATGACGATGATGAACGCGCCAAGCATGGCTATGAGGGCGATAGTGAAGTTGCTGAACATGAACGCCCCCACCAGGCCCAGAACCACCAGGCCCATGCAGGCGTATACCCACAGGGTGTTGGACTGGTTCCGCCTGGCGGCCGCCGCCGCCTTCTGCTCCGACACGACCGCCTTCCCTTTCCCGGCAGGGAACGTCCTTATCCTGGGCTCGTTGAAGTCCTCTGGATTGTGGTAGGAAACGATGTCCTGCAGGTCCTCGGGGGAGAGCTCCTCGACCATGGAGTTCGCAAGCATAGACTTCCCGGTCCCAGGCTCCCCTATCAGCATCACATGCCTCTTCTGCGAAGCGGCCTTGCGCATGACGGCCACCGCCTCGTCCTGACCGATGACGCGGGCCGCCATGGAATCGGGGATGTCGATGTCGTCGGTGGACTCGAAGGTCTGCTTGTCTGCCCATTCCTCCACGGGCATCTCGGACCTTTTCTCGTCTTTTTTGTTCATTTCACTATGACCCCATTTGAAGTGTTTGTTCTTTTATAAAATAGTTTGTATCATATCATGCGGAGCCGTTCCTGACTCCTACGTAAAGCATCGCAACTACTATCGCCGACATCACGCCCACCAGGACGTACGCCCCGTACCTTTGGAAGAACGGGGTCTCGTCGAGATACTCATATCCCGCCCTGGCCAGATCGGGCGCGCGCAAACCGTTGGGTGACTTCATGTCAAGAGAGGCGACATGGGTCGAGCCGAAGACGTCGCCGCCCTCTTTGGTACCGCTTCCCGCCATCACGAACCCCTCCCCGACGTCCACCGCGTACCAGGATCCTCCGCTGAGCACGGAGTTCCAATAGCGGTCCACGCCGTCGGAGAAGTCGGAGTACGACAGTCCTTTGACTGTGCAGGCGCCCAGGCCGTTCTTGGCCGCGATGTAGGTGAAGGCGGCGGCTACCCCGGCGGACGACGACGATTTTCCGCAGACGGCGTCGTGTATGTCGCTGATCTCTCCTTCGGCGTCCTGCTTGGAGGATACGCCGGAAAGATGTCTGTATATCGACTTCGCCTTCTCGGCGTCGTTGCCGCTGTAGATCAAGCCGGAGCATGCGTCCTCGACCTGCCTCATCGCATCCTGAACGGGAGTCCCGGAATACCTTGACGGCGACTCCAACGTGAAAGAGACGGATACTGCAATGTAATACTCCTTCCCGTCTCCCGAAAGGACGGCCTTCTCCGTGGATACGGAGACGTCCACGGTCTTGAGCGGGAGGTCCCACAGCCATATCAGGAGCGGGGAATCGTAATAGAGCGCCGCAAGGGCCGCGTTCACAGCCTGGACCGCGTATTTCTCTGCAGACTCCGCGGTGGACTGCAGCACAGGCGTCGGAAACTCCACAGACATGTCCAGCGAATGCTCCGTGGACGAGACGCGGGCAGAAACGGCGTCGTAGACGGCAAGACCGTTGTCGTCGAGCTGAGACCGGTAGAACGAGTCGGCGTCGGAAGCGTCCACAGCGCATGCTGGAAGGCATGCCGCGAGTGCTAGCGCCAGCATCAGGGCCGCACCGGTCTTCGAAATCATGAAGTGGCGTATAGCGAACGATTCTTAAAGATAGTGTCAGGCTGGTCGCACATATTATCTACGCTCCGCCGTTACTGGAGTCGGATGAGGATAGACGAGCTCGACGTATCCGGACGCGTGTCCGAGGCCTTGAAGTCAGAGGGCTTCCTCGAGCTGCATCCGCCCCAGGCGCAGGCCATACCGCTGGCATTGGAGGGCAGGAACCTCGTCGTCGCCATACCGACCGCGAGCGGGAAATCCCTCATCGGCTACGTGCCCGCCCTAAAGACGGTGACCGAGCACAACGGAAAGGTCCTCTACATCGTGCCTCTCAAGGCCTTGGCATCGGAGAAGAAGGACGACTTCGACCGCTTCTCCTCCCTGGGCGTGAGGACCCACCTCAGCTCCGGGGACCTGGACGCGGAGGACAGGGGCCTGGCCGACGCCAACGTGGTGATAGCCACCTCCGAGAAGGCCGACTCCATGATCCGCCACGGGAGCGAATGGATGAACGGCCTCCGGCTCGTCATAGCCGACGAGATACACATGGTCCACGACCCTGGAAGGGGCCCCACGCTGGAGGTCGCCTTAACCAAGCTCATACGCAGGAACAGGGAGATGCAGGTCATCGCCCTTTCCGCCACCATATCCAACGCGGAGGACCTGGCCAGATGGCTCCATGCGGATCTGGTCAGGAGCGACTGGCGCCCGATACCGCTCCGGGAGGGGGTCTTCCTGGGAAGGGAGATAACGTTCTCCGACGGCTCCAAGATGGATGTACCCTGCAAGAACGGGGAGGAGGTCTGGGGCCTCGTCGAGCAGACGGTCAGGTCCGGAGGGCAGGGGATGGTCTTCGTCAACAGCCGCCGCTCCACCGAGTCTCTGGCCGCGAGGTTCAGCAAGCCCATGGCCGCCATAGTCGGAAGGAACCTGTCCGAGGCGGAGGCCCATATACTGGAAGGCGACGGGGAGACCACCGCCTCCGGGATCAAGCTGGCGGAATGCGTGAGATGCGGAGTGGCGTTCCACAACGCCGGCCTGACCTACAGGCAGAGGCGCTTCATCGAGGAGGGGTTCCGCCAGGGCCGCATCAAATGCATAATAGCGACCCCGACCCTCGCCGCGGGCATCAACCTTCCAGCCAGGAGGGTGATCGTGCGCGACACCACCCGCTTCGAGACCAACGTCGGCAACGTGCCGCTCCCGGTGATGGAGGTGAAGCAGATGTGCGGGCGCGCCGGGAGGCCGCGGTTCGACCCCTACGGGGAGGCCGTCCTCATGGCTAAGAGCGAAGACGACGCGGAGCACCTGATGCAGGACTACATCGGCCACGAGACGGAGAGGCTGACCTCCAAGCTGTTTAACGAGAGGGTCCTGAGG
>JAFZXW010000198.1 GCA_017616575.1 Candidatus Methanomethylophilaceae archaeon | reverse complement strand
AGAAGAGGCCGGATGTGGTCATAACTCCTGGCGATCACGGCGGGCTGATCGTTAAACCTACCCTCAAGCTCACCAAGATAGACGTCGACACCATCAGGGACATGGCCGCTGCCTACGGCCACATAAACGCCACTATAGTGGTCCGTGAGGACATAGACGTGGAGCAGATGCTGGACGTCCTAGCCGGGAACAGGGTGTACATAAAGGCCGTAATGGCCATCAACAAGGTCGACCTGGCCAGGCCGGGGCAGCTCGAGGCCGTCCAGGAGATGCACAAGCAGTATCGCAACGTCCCCGTCTCCGCGGCCACTGGCTACGGGATGGAGGAGCTCAAGCAGGCCATCTACGACACCATAGACATGATCCGCATCTATCTAAAGCCCCAGGGGCAGGAGGCGGACATGGACATCCCGCTGATCGTCAAGCGCGGGAACACCGTCGGCGACGTCTGCGAGCTCATCCACAGGGACTTCAAGAACAACTTCAGGTATGCGATGGTCTGGGGGAAGAGCGCCAAGTTCCCCGGTCAGACCGTCGGGATGGACCACAAGGTCCAGGACGAGGACGTCCTCTGCATAAGAGTAAAGAGGCGACCTCCGAGGCCGGAGGCCTGGCCCCGTTTTCTCATTTGTCGGCCGGCTCCCATTTGCATCTGACCGGCGAAACGATGGTCCCGTCCTTCTTCATCTCGGCGAACGCCTTGTCCACCGCCTTGCGGTCGAGCCCGGTGAGCTCCGCGACCTTTCCTGCGTTGAGGGGCTCTCCGGCTTTCCTCATCGCATCCAGAATCACTTCCTTGTCTCCCATTTCAATGCCTCACAGCTGTCGGAGATGACTCCTAAGCGGTGTGGAATCGTCTGCGGATTATATAACCGGATAGCCGGCAGATCGCACATCGCATTGAATAGACCTAATATCCGTTGGTCGATGCCGTATTCATGGACGAGGTGTCTTCGGTCGGAGGAAGGACTGTAGCGGCAATGTCCCGCGACGACGTGGAGGCGCTGATAGGATAGGCGGAGGGAGGATGCCTGGACGCCGATCCCAAGGATAAAGGAAAGCATTCCTGCATGGAATCCTTGGACCTCTTTAGGAAGGAAGTCGAAGCGAACGGAGACCCCCGCGGGCAATACGATGTCGGCAGGCTGTACGAGCTCGGCCTCGGCGTGGAGAAGTCCGACGAGGAGGCCGCGAGGTGGTTCAGGCTGGCTGCCGGCCAAGGAAACGCCGACGCTCAGCAAAAGATGGGATTCAAGCATCTGCACGGCAACGGCGTGGAATGGTCCGACGAGGAGGCCGCGAGGTGGTTCAAGCTGGCAGCCGAGCAAGGAAAAATCGATGCCCAGTTCATTCTCGGATCCTTCTATTCCGACGGCAAGGGCGTGGACCAGTCCGACGAGGAGGCTGTGAGATGGTTCAGGCTGGCCGCCGAGCAAGGCGATTCCGGTGCCCAGTTCATGCTAGGCTGGATGTACGAGGAAGGCAGGGGAGTGGAGCAGTCCTACGAAGAGGCCGTCAAGTGGTACAGGAAGGCCGCCGACCAGGGCGATCTGGACTCCCAGCTCAGCCTCGGTTACTTGTACGAGAAAGGAATGGGCGTGGAGCAGTCCGGCGAGGAGGCCGTGAAGTGGTACAGGAAGGCCGCCGACCAGGGCGACTATCTCGCTCAGCTGGAACTGGGGCACATGTACGGTTACGGCGTCGGGGTCGAGAGGGACCTGTATGAGGCTTCGAAGTGGTATGGACATCTCGCATCGAAGGGCGATTCCTCGGCCGTCGCCAACCTCGGCTGCTTGGCATACATGGAAGGCTCCGAGCAGTCGTATGAAGAGGCGCGCGGATTATTCGAGAAGGCCTCCGACATGGGGTCTTCCATCTCCAAGGTCTTTCTGGCATCGATGTACATCGACGGGCTGGCAGGGGCGGCTTCCAAGGAAAAGGCGCTGGAACTTCTCACGGAAGCCTTGGAAGCGGAAGACGAGGACGCGCAGAGGATTCTTGCAATGGCCGAGGGCGGCGATTGGCGCGGCTGCAGCCTGGAGATCAAGAAGCTGATCTTCGACCCTGTAGAATACGTCCCTCTGGAGGAGCCCCTGCCAGATAGGCAGGATACGGCCTGATCCAGAGAACGTTCCGTCTCCGTGCCGCCTCTCAGAATTCTCGGCGTCCGGAAGATGCACATTCCGTCAGAGGGAGGGGCCGCCCGCCTTGCCACGAGATTCCGGGACCGATACGTTTTATCCTTGCTCGGGATTGACCTCCCGGTGTTCCAGAAGGAAGACGACGGGCGCTTCAGCGCGTGGAGGGACGGAGCCAGGCCGGTCGAGGAGCTCAGGAGGTTCGTGGAGTCCGCATTGGATCCTTCGGACCCCGGATTCATTCCTCCGGAGGACAGGATAGCCGTGTTCGACATGGACGGCACCATACTCTCCGAGAACAATCCCGGCGACATAGAGTGGGCCATGTACCTCCGCCGCGTGCTGTTCGATCCCGGATACGAGCCTGACGATGAGCAGAGGGACCTGGCCGAGGAGATGATCAAGGTCATCCGTACCGGAGTCAAGGGCCCCGGGTTCACCCAGAGGAAGAACAACTGCAACGCCAGGGCGTTCAAGGGGATGTCCGTCGAGGAGTACAGGAAATACGTGTCCGACTTCATCTCGGAGCCATCTTCCACTTATGAAGGGGCTCCGCGCAGGAACCTGTTCTACGAGCCGATGATGCAGCTCGCGAGGTATCTGGAGGACAGCGGGTTCGAGGTGTTCGTCTGTTCGGCCACGGAGGCCCTCAGCGTCAGGACCACGCTAGCCGGAACGGGGATCCCGCCGTATCGCGTCATTGCCACCGAGTACTCCCTGACCGCTTCCGGGAGAGGGGGAATCGACGCCGTAAACTACGTCATGAGGCCGTACGACAAGCTGATCTACACAGGGGAGATCGTTACGGTCGCCTCCGGGATGAACAAGGTCACCAAACTGGCCCATGGCCTGGGCAGGCGCCCTGTGATAGCGTTCGGGAACGGGTCCGGGGACTACAGCATGCTCACCTACGTGTCCAGCAATCCCGCTT
>JAFZXW010000197.1 GCA_017616575.1 Candidatus Methanomethylophilaceae archaeon | reverse complement strand
GGCCATATGAACGAGTCCGAGGCTATCGAGCTCTTCGAGCGCCACGGTGCGAAGGTCGTCAACGGGCAGATCCTGGCCGGGTCGTACCGTCACGGCCGCATCGGCTATGCGGACATCCTGCTAGAGGATGAAAAGTCTCTGCCCCTGAACTCCCTGGTCAACGTGACCTCTGAAAAAGATGGCAAGGACAGCATAACCTTCATAGCGCATCTGAACGACGAGACCGTCCTGAAGCTGCCGAGGTCCTGGTACGAGGAGCCGAAGAGGCAAAGTGAGCTCCCTTATGGAAAGAAAGGGGAGCCTCTGATGCCGAACGATGTGAGCTCTCTCGAGGACGCCTGGGGCATCGTGTTCCCCGACTTCAAGGGGTATTGCTGGCACGAGGAGACCACCGGGGGCGTGATGGTGGACACTTGCATGATCGGGGGGTCGGGGGTCAAGGCGCTCAGCGACACGCTGGTAGTCAAGATAACCGGCCACGTCCAGCGGACCCTCCGCGACAAGGGGTGCGTGGGCAGGGCGCCGTCTCAGGACCTCGTGCGCTCCGTCCTGACGAGCATGGCCGACGACAACCGCCGCAACGCCTTCATCGAGGCCATGCGCGGGGACATATGGGACCGCAAGCCCCGCCTCGACAGGCTGTTCATCGACGTCTTCGGGGGGCGGATGCCAGGTCTCGACGACTCGGAGTCGGAGGAGGCCCTCTCCGAGGTCTGCAGGTGCTGGTTCATCGGCGGGGTCGCCCGCCAGTACGGGCCCGTCCAGCTCGACATCCTCCCCGTGATGATAGGCCTGACCAACATCAGGAAGACGTCGGCGGTGAAGTGGATGGCCATGGAGGAGGGCTACTACCAGTCGGCGCTGGACCTGACCGAGAAGACCTTCGTGGAGGGGAGCAAGGGCAAGCTGGTCATCGAGATATCCGAGATGAACGGCACCAAGGGCCAGAGCAACGCCTTCCTGAAGGGGTTCCTCTCCAAGAGCTCCGACAACCTGCGCATGGCGTACGACAGGTTCGCCACCGAGAACGTCAGGAGGTTCATAATGATAGGTACCACCAACGAGTGGGAGATGCTGACAGACCCCATGGGGAACCGCAGGTACTTCCCCTTTGAGGTCGACCCGGAGAGGGCGACCGTGGGGTTCGGGGGTTTCGAGACGGACGAGGGCAGGCGCTACATCAGGCAGGTGTGGTCGGAGGCCTTCCAGCGGTACCACGCCGGGGAGGGCTACAGGCTCTCCGCCAGGGCCTACGAGCTCTGCAAGAGGGCCCAGGAGGCGGCCGTCATCAACAACCCGGACGTGGACCTCCTGTCGCAGCTGGTGGACGAGGCCCGCCCCCTGCCGGGGGAGGCGGTCTGCATCAACGACCTCGTGGAGCTGATGATGGAGAACTACGGGACGTGGGAGTGCGACGCCAGGAAGGCCGCCCACATATGGTGGAAGATCCCCCACCCGGACTGGGGCCCCTCGAAGCAGATGCGCCTGGCCTCCGACGGCCGCAAGTGGGCGAAGGACAGGTCCGCGTCCCAGAAGTGCAGGGTGCGCATCCATCCCCCGGGATACGAGCCCCCCTCATCGCTCAAGATGCTCGGCGAGTGAACCGTTTCCCTGTTTCCCTGTTTCCGCGGGTTTGCAACACTTCTTACGCGCGCATGCGTGTGCGGATGTCATGGGACCCTAGAAACAGGGAAACAGGGAAACACAGTGTAGTGGAGTAGGATTGATATGTTGGGATGTTGGGGCTACATGGGGCCCCTTGGGAATCCTGTTCTGTTACGAGTCCGACCGGCGAGCGCTTGGAGGCGTGCTCGAGGCCGCTCTTAGCTCTTCCCCCTCGTCAATTCTATCGCTGTGACGCAGTCCGTGCGGTCGAAACGGGGCTGCTTCTATCGTCTTTCTCTCTCTCTCTTCTCCCCTGCCTTTTTGAGGAATACTGTAGTGGATTGATGAACGGGCAGGAGACGTCTGCATCTGCCATTCAATTCGACTCGTAGAAGGCCTTCACGTTCCTGGACAAGAAGAGGTATAGGACGATGAGGAGCAGAATAAGGCCGCTAGGACGTTGGTCCGAATTCATTGCAAGCAAGGCGCAGAAGAAGACGATCGCGATGGACAACTCTCTGGCGTGTTTGGATCTTGTCAGCAGAAGGTAGGCCGGGAACAACAGTATCACACAGGCGACGACGTTTCCGCCCACGCCGTATGATCCGGACAAGGCGACCGCAAGGAGCCCGAGGCCTCCGAGGATGAGGAAATATCCGCATGTTATCTTGATCCCGAGCGGCATGTCAGCCATGATTGTCCATGACGATTCCTGCTTTAACGGTTGTGCCGCCTGACGTCCATGACGGCAACAGCGCCATACGTCAAGCACACCCTACGTCTTCTACCGGCACGAGTGGAAACCGTCATTCGATGAGTCCAGTCGGCAATCTTCACAAGCGCATTATGGCCATGCCGGGCCGACCTTCTGCGGCGGGCGTATGTTCGTCCCGAGAGGCTCGCCCTGAGGCGATTTCTGCCAGCATCATCATGAATCTGGGGCTGAGGGGGTTGGTGTAGTATGTGGTGGCAGGGATGGGCAAGGGCTGTTGGGGAGTACGGTGTGCTTTGGACTGCTGAGGGGAGATATGAGGTACGGGCGGGTAGATTGGAAAATGCAGAACCGAGCCCATGATCAAGAGTTATGACGGCATCGACTGCTCCCAGGCATGTCGTCATTCATGGAAGGATTCGTAAGGGATGCGGGTCATGCTGTTTGTCAGTCTGAAATGCGATTGCTCCAAAACCATTGCATCGAACTGTTCGACCTTGGGAGCGGGGGCAGGGTTGTTGTGGGCCTGACCCGGATCGACGTCTGATTAACGGTAAGAATGGCCCACGCAAACGGATTTCAATGTCATAAATAACCATTTGGAGCTAAATTCATCCTGTGATACGGCTTTGCCGTGTTCGAGGATGGCTGAGCGAAGCTTTTCCTTGATGTTCTGGAAAGACTTCTTCGAAGGTTTGATAATCATCTTACCGTTGTACTTCCTCAGGTTGAATCCGAGGAAGTCGAAACCGTCATCAATGTGTGTGATGAGGGTCTTTTCTAACGATAGTTCCAGTCCGCGCTCGGCGAGGAATCCTGCCAGGAGTTCCTCCGCTTTGCGTGCGGTTTCTTCATCTGGCACTACCACTATGAAGTCGTCCGCGTAGCGGGTCAGATGAGCCTTTGGGAAGTGTTCTTTCACCAGGGGTTCCATTCCGTTCAGCGTCATATTCGCCAGAGTCGGAGAGATGGAGCCCCCTTGCGGGGTTCCTTTCTCCGTCGGGAACAATCCTCCTTCGAACACGTACCCCGCTTTGAGGAACTTCCTCAGGATGCTCTTGTCCATCGGGATGTTGTCCATCAGCCATTGATGGCTGATATGGTCGTAGCAACCGCGGATATCTCCTTCGAGGACGATTCTGGGTGCATCCTTTCTGGACATATGCTTGAAGATCGCTTCGATTGCATCCTGGCAGCATCTGCCTTTGCGGAATCCGTATGAAT
>JAFZXW010000196.1 GCA_017616575.1 Candidatus Methanomethylophilaceae archaeon | reverse complement strand
CTGTCCCGCGACGTGTGGGACTTCGCGGCCTTCGAGTACGTGTCCTCCAGCCTCTTCCCGGACAAGATGAGCTTCGACTACGAGAAGGACCTAAAGACCTTCTTCGACAGGTTCATGCCGGTGGAATACGAGGGCCTCTGGTTCTACGACTACCAGGCTTGAGGTGAACATGTCCGAGAAAAAGGACGACGGCAACGGCTTCCAATACGGGCATTACGCCCACCGCAAGTATCTGATGATAGCCGCGGGCATACTGATTGCGGCGACCGTGTTCTTCATCGACCTGTTCTTCAGCATACCCTACATCAGCCCGTCGGTCCTCTTCGAGGAATTCATCCACCCGGGCGGCACCAGCGTCATGCACGTCATACTATGGGACCTCCAGATGCCGACAGTCATAGCCGGCATAGTATGCGGGGCCGCCTTCGGGCTGGCAGGAGCGATCATGCAGACCCTGCTGAACAATCCCCTTGCCAGCCCGTACACCCTCGGCATATCCGCCGGGGCCGGGTTCGGAGCCTCCCTGACGATGGTCGTCGGACTCGGGGGACTGTCGATCCTGGGGACGTACATGGTCCCCGCGGGCGCGTTCATATTCGCCATGCTGGCGACCGGCGGGATATTCGTCGTCGCGAAGGCGAAGGGATTCTCCGCGGACGTCATGGTGCTGGCCGGAATAGGCCTCGTGTTCCTGTTCCAGGCCTTGCAATCCCTGATGCAGTACCTGGCATCCCCTGACGCCCTGTCGGGGATAGTGTTCTGGACGTTCGGAAGCCTCAACGGCATAGAATGGAACGAGGTCGCCATGATCTTCGCGCTCTTCGTGATAGCGTTCATCCTGATTTACAGGAAATGCTGGGCCCTCACGGCCATGAGGCTAGGGGACAGAAGGGCCGAAGCCCTCGGCATAGACACCCAGGGGATGCGGAAGTGGATGTTCGTCCTGGTGGCCTTGATGACCTCGACCTGCGTCGCCTTCGTAGGATGCATAGGGTTCATCGGCATAGTGGGGCCCCATGTAGCGCGCATGATACTGGGAGAGGACCAGAGGTACCTTCTCCCGATGTCCTGCGTGTGCGGGGCCATCATCCTGGTGCTGGCCGACATCCTTTGTGGTACTATCACCTCCGGCAGGGAGTACCCGATCGGCATTTTCACGTCAATCGTGGGCGTGCCGTTCTTCTTCTACCTGCTGATGAAGAAAAAGACGGTGAAGACATGATCGTGACGGTGGACAACCTGTCTTTCTGCTACGGGGATGCCAGGATCCTGGAGGACCTGTCCTTCACCGCGCGTCCGGGAGAGATAACGACCATCATAGGACCTAACGGTGCAGGGAAGACCACTCTGCTGAAATGCGTGGCGAATCTTTTCAAGCATGATGGGGAAGTCAAATTCGACGGAAAGGAATTCGAACGCAAGGATCTCTTCGAATTCCTGAGCTACATGGAGCAGAACACCGATCTGGACGTCGACCTCAACGTATTCGAGATCGTCCTCCTCGGGATGATCCAATCCTTGGGGTTCTATGTGTCCGACGAGGACATAGAGGAGGTTTACAAGGTCCTGGACCTGCTCGAGATAAGGCAGTTCGCAGACCGCAAGATCGGAGAGCTCAGCGGAGGCCAGAGGCAGCTCGTGTTCATAGCGCAGGCCCTTGTCAAAAACCCGTCTGTGATCATTCTAGACGAGCCTACCAGCGCGTTGGACCTGTTCCACCAGTACAACCTGATAAGCTTCATGAGCCGGATTACCAAGGAACGTGGGTGCACCACCCTCATGACGCTCCACCACCTCGATGTGGCCTACAAGTACTCCGACAACCTGGTGATCGTCAACGACCACCACATATACAGCGAGGGGTCGCCCAAGGAGGTCTTCACCCAGAAGATGCTGAGAGACGTCTACCGCGTCCGCTCCACCATGATGAAGGACGAGGACGGCGACGAACACTTCATCGTCCTTGGACCTTTGGAAACCTGAACAAAGAGGAAGGCTGGCGGACGCTCGCCGGCCATCCTCCCCTTTTTTGATTTTCGAGGCGGTTCCGATTCAGATAAACGGTTGATTATCGACAATCATATCAAAACTCACTATAGTCTTAACTTTCAAACGCTCCGAATTGATTCATCATCCTATCCTGATTTCCAGCTGATTAGACAAAAACCTGGCTGTAAAACACCATAGTCTGTAAAACGCATCAAAGAACCTATAGGCAACGACCTTCAACTTTCAACCGATGTCCGATGCTGCCTAAACACCGCTATGTTTCGACACTGCATCTAACGGCGAACGCCATTCACGAGGAACCTGTCCATCGTTTTATATTGGATAACGCATCCAATCACCATGCAGGTCGAGACCGAGGGCATGTCCTTCTCCTACAAGGACAAGAAGGTCCTGGAGTCCGTGTCCCTCAGGTTCGGAGAGGGAGAGGTAGTCTCCATCATAGGCCCCAACGGTGTCGGGAAGTCGACTTTCCTGCATTGCCTGAACAGGCTCCTCGCCCCTTCCGAAGGCTCCGTCATGGTGGACGGGAGGGACGTTTCAGAATTCAGCCTGAAGGAGCTGGCCAGGATCATGGGGTACGTCCCTTACTCGCCGGCGTCCAACTTCCCCCTCAGCGTCATAGACATGGTGATCATGGGCCGCCACCCTTACAGCAGGATCGGATCGGCCAAGGACGACCTTAAGGCTGCCCACAAGATCCTCGAAGAGCTGGACATCGAAGACCTGGCCTTCCGCCCCTTCGCGGAGCTCTCCGCCGGGCAGCGCCAGAAGGTCATGATAGCCAGAGGCCTGGTCCAGGACCCTAAGGTCCTCCTGCTGGACGAGCCTACCGCCAACCTCGACATCAAGCACCAGATGGAGGTGGCCGGGCTCCTGAGAGACCTCTCCCGCGCAGACGGGCTGTCCGTGGTGATGGTGAGCCACGAGCTGAACATAGCCGCGAAATACTCCGACCGGATGGTCCTGCTCTGCAAAGGGGAGGTGTTCACCGCCGGCTCCCCCTGGGAGGTCCTCACCCCCGAGAACATCCGCGCGGTGTACGAGGTCGACGCCGACGTCGCCGACCATGGCGGAAGGCCTTACGTCATGCTCAACGGGCCGGTGCGACGACATGCCTGACCAGGACTTCGCCGACGGATACCTCAGGTACGTGCGCCATAAGCTGATTTTCATAATAGCGGCGTTGGCGATACTCGCGATAGCCGCCGGAATTTCCTGCCTGGTGGACGGGAGGCCCATCGGCGTCTTGGACGTCTACCGGATAATATGGGAGCATCTGACTGGCGCGAAGTACGAATACGCCACGCCGGAGTACTGGGACGACTTCGTCGTATGCCAGATGAGGCTTCCGAGGACCGTCCTAGCCATCATAGCCGGCTCGTCTCTCGCGGTCTGCGGGGCCGTGATGCAGAGCATAATGTCCAACCCCTTGGCGGACCCTTACACCACAGGGATGTCCTCCGGGGCATGCCTAGGAGCCATCATCGCGATCGTGATGGGCTTCGCGTTCACCGGGCCGTCCATGTACGGGATCGTGGGGATGTCGTTCCTTGTAGCGCTGATACCTGCGTTCGTCGTCATACTGGTGTCGAGGGTGGTCAGCACCTCGCCGGCGACGCTCATCCTGATGGGGACGATAATGTCGTACATGTTCGGGGCGGTGAACACGCTGATCCTGGTGCACCAGGAGGGCGAGACGCTCTCCGCCGCCTACCTCTGGACCATCGGGTCCCTGGACAACGTCGTCTGGAGCGACCTCCTTGTCCCCGGCATCGTGTCGGTGGTCGGATGCATCGCCATGCTCGCGATGTCAGGGAAGCTGAACGTCATGATGATGGGGGACGACCAGGCCCGCAGCATGGGGCTGGACGTGGACAACTTCAGGACCGTCCTCCTGCTAGCGATGTCTGTCATGGTTGCCTCGATAATCAGCTTCACCGGGATCCTGGGGTTCGTGGGCCTGGTGGCCCCCCACATCGTCAGGATGGCCATCGGCTCCGACAACAAGTACGTCATCCCCGCGTCCATGGCGTTCGGGTCCGCCCTGCTCCTGGTCACCGACACCATCGCCAGGCTGGTGGTCTACCCGTACGAGATCCCGGTCGGGATCATCCTCATGTTCATCGGCGGGCCGCTTTTCCTGTTCGTCGTAGTCAGGAAAAGAGGATACGGAGGGATCTATTGACCTGGGACGCCTTTCTCAAAAGATCCCTTTCCCTCCGCAGGAGGAAGGTCGCGTTCATATCCGCCATGGCTGCCATTCTTGCAATCATGCTCGTGGCGTCGCCAGCCCTCGGCGCGTACGAGGTCTCCGCCGCTGACGTGTTCAGGATAATCGTCTCCCACCTCATGGGGAACCCTTCAGGAGACCGGACGGACTTCGTCGTCTGGGACGTGCGCCTGACCTCGAGCATAATGGCGGTGATAACCGGGTTCGCCCTGGGCGTATGCGGGTCCGTGATGCAGGCGGTGATGAGGAACCCTCTGGCCGACCCGTACACCATGGGGGTGTCCTCCGGGGCCTCCCTGGGGGCCGTGCTGTCCCTTGTGATGGGGATATCGCTGATCCCGGGGCTGACTGGGGACGCCTCGGTCGTGACGAACGCCTTCCTCCTCTCCTTGGTCCCGATGGCCGTCATACTTACCCTTTCCATTGCGAGAAGGATGACCGACACGATGATGATCCTCTGCGGAATCGGGGTGATGTACTTCTTCTCCGCGTCCACGTCGCTGATGATGCTCTACGCCGACCCCACGCAGATGAGCGCGGTCTACTCCTGGAACCTCGGGAACATCGGCATCGGGTACTGGGACAACCTCCCCACCATGGCCGTCCCGACCGCCGTCTGCACCGCGTTCCTCATCGTCTGCACCCCGAAGATAGACATCCTGACGTCCGGGGACGACCTCTCCCACACTGTCGGGGTGGACCCCTTCAGGCTGAGGGTGTACGCGTCCCTCGCGGTGTCTGTGATGATAGCCGCCATAGTGAGCTTCACAGGGACGATAGGGTTCATCGGCCTGATCGCGCCGCACATATCCAGGGCGTTCGTGGGCTCTAAGCAGGCCTTCCTCATCCCCGCCTCCGGGCTCGTCGGCGCCGCCATGCTGCTGGCTGCCAACGACGCGGCCAGGGTGCTCGGGTCGCTCCCCGTCGGAGTCATAACCACTCTGGTCGGCTGCCCGCTGTTCTTCGCCCTGCTCATACGCCGCAGGCGCTCCCAATGGGTCTGAAGAAAACAACAACGTTATAATACGCGTAATCCTAGTTGGACATGTCAGCCACCTGAGAAGGCGGGCATGAAAAGAAGTGATACAATGAACAAGACAGGCATAATCGTCACATGCGTCGTCGCCGTCGCGATCGTGGCGATAGCGGCCGCGGCCATACTGCTCACCCAGGAGGGGACCCAGGAATACCGTTCCTCCGACTCGAGCGGCCGCCTTATGATAATGGGCAACGCCAACAACGACGACTATCTGGACCAGAGGGACGTCGACATGCTGGTGAAGCTGAAAGGCACCTCCGGCTGGGAGAAAGACCACCCCCTGGCCGACGCTAACAACGACG
>JAFZXW010000195.1 GCA_017616575.1 Candidatus Methanomethylophilaceae archaeon | reverse complement strand
CTGATCATTTCTTCAAAAAACCAAGATGAAAACAAGATTCCGCAGCAAGACGACCGTGATGGGAAATCCGCACGGCCTGCACATGGCATCCCTCGAAGAAACAGCCTGACCGCGCGTTCGCATCCGGGCGCCTGCTTTTATATCCCATGGCCTTCGGCCGCGTCTGCACCAAAGATTTATTTATAATACAAGGTTCAAGGGCAACCAAGGTAATCACAATGAAAGCATTCCGTGTCACCGGTTCCTACGCAGATGCAAGGTACGGCAAGCAGCCCTTCTCCGTCGAGATGGCCGCCGAGGACGAGGCCGCCGTCAAGGAGAAGGCCCTTTCCACCATCGGGAGCAAGCACAAGCTCAAGAGATGGCAGATCGACATCGCCGAGATATCCGAGATCTCCGGCGACCAGGTCACCAACCAGATCGTGAAGTACCAGATCGGTGAGTGATCGTGGAAGACGCAGAGCTCCGCCAGGCGATCTCCGTCGCGGAATCGTACAGGCAGAGGGTGGAGTCCCTCTCGCGCCAGGTACAGGTGCTCCGCGTGTCCCTCGACGAGGTCACCATGGCCTCCGAGGCGCTCAAGGCGTTCAAGGACGCCAAGGAGGGCGACGAAATCATGGTGCCCATAGGCGCCAACTCGTTCGTCACCGTCAAGGTGACCTCGAACAAGAACGTCGTGGTCGACATCGGCTCGGACATCTCCGTGGAGAAGGACTCCGAGTCCGCGATAGAATACATGGGCGCCAACATCGCCGAGATATCCGAGGCCCTCAAGAAGACCATGGAGGCGCTCGGCGAATCCCAGAACGCGCTCAACAACCTTACCGCCGCCATACAGCAGGAATACTCCGCGAGGCAGCAGAAACCCCAGTGAAGGAGGCCTTCCGATGTTCGATTCTCTCAAGTCCAAGATGAAAAGCCTCTTCTCCAGAGCCGAGAAGAAGATCGACGAGAAGCAGGTATACAAGGACGAAAAGGAGACGAAGCCCGAGGCGCCCGCGATTGAAGCGCCTACAACGACGCAGACGACGGCGCCAGAGGCCCCGAAGATCGAGACCCCGGAAATCCCTGAAATCGAAATCCCCGACACCCCGAAGGCTCCCGAGCCGGAGAAACCCAAGCCTGCCGAGGCCGTCACGACGGTCGAGCCGGTCACCGTGCCGGAGAAGACTGTGCCCGAGGAGCCTAAACCGGAGAAGGTCTCCAGGAAGGAGTTCCTGAAGCGCCGGAAGCAGGAGAAGGTCGAGCACAAGGCGGAGGCCGCCGTGTCCTCCGGCCTTTTTGACAAGAAGATCAAAGAGGACCCGTTGGACGAGGTCTTGGACGAGCTGGAGCTCATCCTGCTGGAGGCGGACGTCGCCTACCCCGTCGCCGAGGAGATCAAGAAAGGCGTCAGGGAGAACCTCGTCGGGAAGAAGTACGACCGCTCCTACACCCTGGACCAGGTCGTAGAGCTCGCGGTGAAAGACGCAGTGAGGGACGTCCTCAAGATCAACGAGTTCGATTTCGACGATTGGCTGGAGGGACGCGAGAGGCCCGTCGTGATAATGTTCGTGGGCATCAACGGGACCGGGAAGACCACCGCGATCGCCAAGCTGGCCAACCGCGTGCAGAAGAAGGAGAAGACAGTCGTCCTGGCTGCGTGCGACACCTTCAGGGCGGGCGCCATCGAGCAGCTGTCCATACACGCCGAGAAGCTGGGATGCAAGATTGTCAAGCAGGCCCACGACGCCGACCCGGCCGCCGTCGCCTACGACGCCATAGAGCACGCCAGGTCAAAGAGGAAGGACGTCGTCTTCATCGACACCGCCGGCCGCATGCAGACCAACAACAACCTCATCGAGGAGATGAAGAAGATCGTCAGGGTCGCCAAGCCCGACCTGATAATCTTCGTCGGCGATTCCCTGGCCGGGAACGACGCCATAGAGCAGGCCAAGGTCTTCGACGCCGCCGTTGGCATCGACGCGGTCATCCTCACCAAGATCGACACCGACGCCAAGGGAGGCGCGGCGCTTTCCATCGCCCATACCATCGGGAAGCCCATAGCGTTCGTCTGCAACGGTCAAGAGTACGACGACATCGTCAAGTTCAACACAGATTGGATGATCGACAGGATGTTCGAGTGATTCATCCTCTCAGGCACAGGTCGTAATACAGCGCCGTGAAGACCTTGCAGTCGGTCATGAGGTTTTTCAGCACCACGTGCTCGTTGGGGCCGTGGAGCGTCCCTCCGCCGTGCTGCCACCCATAGGCGTCCAGGCCTGCGAGCCTGAAGAAGTTGGCGCAGGTGGCGGCCCCCGTGCCGGATGCCATCGGGACAGCGCCCACGACTTCCTCCACAGCCCTGGAGAGGGCGCGATATCCCTTCGAGGACGTGGACGAAGGCCTTCCAGAGACGTTCCTTTGGATCTCGGTGACCGTTATCCTCGCCCCGCTCTCCTCGGAATGCCTCCTGGCCACCTCCTCTGAGACCTTCACCACCCTGTCCATGTCGGCGGACGGGAGCAGCCTGATGTCGAGGCAGAAGCTGTAAGCCCCTGGGATGGTGTTCACGTTGTCCACGGTGGCCGATGCCTTGGTGGGCTCGAACGTGGAGAACGGAGGGGAGAACATGGGATCCTCCGCAGAGAACTCCTTCTCCAAGGTTCCGACTAGATCGGTCATGAAGCGGGCCGAGACGCGCAAGGCGTTGATGCCCTTGTGAGGGGTGGACCCGTGAACGGACCTCCCGGCCACGTCGAACCTCAGCCAGAGGAGCCCCTTCTCGGCCACCCATATCCTGGATCCTTTAGGAGATGCCCAGTCCGGCACTATTATGACGTCCTCCTTCGAGAAGCATCCATTTCTTAGGAGGTGCGCTATGCCCATCTCGCTCGTTGTCTCCTCGTCGGAGACCAGGGCGACGCCGATCGACATGCCCTAAAGTTCCTCCGAAAGGAACTGGCGCGCGGCGTACAGCGAGGACACGACCGCCTGCCCGTTGTCCTCGGTGCCGCGCCCGTATATCTTCCCGTCCTTGAGCACAGGCTCGAAAGGAGGGGTGTCCCAGGAATCCAGCTCCGCCGCCGGGACCACGTCCATGTGCGCGACGATCCATACCGTCCCCGTTTGGGAACCGGCCTTTTTCGCAAGGATGTTCGGCCTCAAGATGGATGAATAATTGAAATCAGGGACGTCTATCCTTCTGATCTCGTCAAAGCCTCTGAGCTTACCCATGAGGAAGTCCGCTTTGGCCCCTTCTCCGGCGCCTCCGTTCTCGGGAGCGATGGCGGGGATGCGGATCATTCCCATCATGGTGTCGATCATCTCGTCCTCGCATGCCTCCGCCGAGGAAAGGAAATGCCCGAGGGACTTCATGCTTCTGTAATGGAGCGTCCGTTAATAACATCGATGCCAGCATCGGAAAGCAGACGAATAGAAGAAGAAAGGGAAGGCCGCCCCCAGGAAGGGAACGGCCGGTTTTCACCGCTCAGCAGCGGCGTATGATCGTAGTGACCGCGTTCCCTCCTCCGAGGCAGAGGGTGGCGAGGCCGACGTCCTTCTTGCGGTTGATAAGAGAATACAGCAGCGTGGTGAGGACGCGGGCCCCGGAGCAGCCTATGGGGTGCCCGAGAGCGACGGCGCCGCCGTTGACGTTGAATATCTCGTCAGGGACGTTCAGCTCCTTCTTCACGGCGCAGGAAGCGGTCGCGAAGGCCTCGTTGTGCTCGAAGAGGTCGATGTCGTCGATGGTCATGCCGGCCTTCTTCAGGACATGCCTGGTCGTGGGTATAGGGGCCTCCATGATGTACTCGGGCTTCACCCCCCTCTCGCCGTAAGCTTCTACGATAGCCAGAGGCTTGCATCCATGCTCCTCCGCCCATTTCCTGGAGGTCACGACGAGCGCGGAAGCCCCGTCGCTGAGCTGGGAGGAGTTCCCGGCGGTGACCATCCCGTCCTTCTTGAACACGGGCTTCAGCTTGGCCAAGGCCTCGATGGTGGAGTCGGCCCTTATCCCCTCATCGGAATCCAGGACTATGTCCCCCTTCTTGGAAGGGATGGTGACCGGGAGGATCTCGTCCTTGAACCTTCCCTCCTTGGTGGCGGCGGCGGCCTTGAGATGGGACTGGAGGGACAGCTCGTCCGCGTCCTCCCTGGTGACGCCGAACCTCTCGGCGACGATCTCGCCGGTGAAGCCCATATGCTGGTTGTTGAAGATGTCCCAGAGGCCGTCATGGACCATAGCGTCCACCATGGTCTGGTCGTTCATCTTGTATCCCCACCTGGCCCCGTTGAGGAGATAGGGGGCGGCTGACATGTTCTCCATGCCGCCGACGGCCAGAACGTCATATTGGCCGGCTTTGATCGCGTCGGAGGCGAGCATCAAAGCCTTCATTCCGGAGCCGCAGACGGCGTTGACGGTGAACGACCCGATCTCCACAGGAAGCCCTGCGCCGACCGCGGCCTGCCTGGCGGGGTTCTGTCCCAGGCCCGCGCTGATGACGTTCCCCATAATGCACTCTTCGACGTCAGCGGACTGGATGCCAGCCCTGGAAACGGCCTCCTTGACGACCATCGCGCCAAGATCGGTGGCCTTGATGCCGGAAAGGGTCTTTCCATACTTCCCTATGGGAGTCCTCGTCGCGCTCAATATGACTACTTCATCCATGGAACGTTCCTCTGGACGAGCCATAGGCAATCTCTATAAAACATTGTCGATTATTAATTACGGCTATTGACGAACTCGACAGGCTGGGTCTCGCCCATCCTTTTCAATGGCTTCGAGAGATGCCTCCTTGCCGCGGTCGGAGGCTCGTACCATCCTGGAACTACCCAACGGACATTCTCTTCGAGAACCGGCTGGGAAGCCCGTGTGTGGCATCTTCTGCATCTGAAGCCAGCGCCGCTTCCGGCGGAGCCCATGGTCTTGGAACAGACCGGGCAGACGGGGTTGGAGACCTTCCGAAATTCCTTCACGGTACTGACCACATGGATCTTCTCGATGTTCAAGGTCCTCGGATCCTCCCTGAGCTCCCCTAGGACCTCCACCTCGTCCCCGACATCCAGCCAGTCCAGGACGAGCCTGAATTCTTTAGAAGGCTCGTACGCGGCGCAGTCGATCTCACCGAACCTCGTAGCTATCCTGATGAACACGTGCCCCCCATGGATATGCTCCGCGGTGCAGGAGACCGTCCCGGAAATGGAATAGGACTGGTTCGGAACAAAAATGGAAGGATCATGGATTATATGGTCGTCCGTCCCCTGGTTCGTCAGGAAGACCATCCATCTCTCGATCGGCTCCGTATCTATCTCCGCAGAAGCCTTGATGAGGTCTGATTCGGAATCCCCTCTCAACCCGTACATCACCGGGCAGGGAGTAGCCGGGACCATGGCCACCTTCTCCTCCCGGTCCTCCCAGCTGTTGAACGTGGAAGGGTATCCATGCTCCACGTCGCGGATAGTCAAAGGATCAAACACCCTCTCGGTCCCCCAACGGGAAGCCGGACGGTAGGAAAGAAGCTCGAAGGTGCTGTCGCGCGGCCTCCATGCCATTCCGCAGGTGCAGCCGATCAACCCTCTCCCGCATCCTATCTCGAAGGTGACGCCGCCTATCCTTTTGATTTCGGGATCCACGTCGGAACGCGACAGTATGGTCCTGACGCCTCTCCAATAATACGACTGGGACGGCTTGCGCCTGGATATCAGCAATCCAGGGTCTGAATCGTCCTCGTGATGGTCCTGTATGTGGGGGATGATCCTCCTTCTCATCTCCTCCGCATCAGGCTCGAAGGAAGTGCATGAGTCGTAACAGTAGACGTAACGCCCGTCGATGTCCCCGATGAGCCTCTTGGGGCCGATGCCTTTCCCGAACCTCATGACGAGGGCTCCGTTTCCACGGGTCTTCCATGGGACTGCGGGATTGAGACGTACCAGGCGCGGGTTCCCGATAAGGTCGAGATCGGAGAACTCGCGTATGATCTCGGTGGCAAGGAAGGTCGTGCAATTCCCTTTCATCGAATCCGTGTCATCGACGGCGACGAACATCGACCTGGAATCAAGAAGACCTGTCTTATAACCTGCGAACGTCCAGGCATTTGACGGTGCTCGTGAAGAATATGCTGCCGTCGTCGGAGAACTCCCCTGAAACCCCGTAATGCCCTAGCTCCGAGACCTCCTTCGAAGAATAACATTTGAAGCATCCTCCAACCGAAGTGTCGATGATGAATACATACCCCGAAGAAGTCGGCCTCACATCGTGGACGATCCCCGTGTAATCATAATCTCTCAAAGGATTGTCTTCGAAGATGGCGATGACGGCCGCTACCGCCAAAACTGATACGGAAAGGACGAGATACTTGTTCATCGGACGGCTTTCCGCTAAGATATTGAAAAAGATTGGGCGTGCGGTAGGAGGACAAGCCCCCCACCCCTCCATTTCCACTGGAACCGTGGAAAAGGAATGTCCCTGTTTCAGACGATGGCGTTGATCAGGCAGAGAACGCCGATGAAAGCCGCCACGCCGAGTACGCAAGCGCCGAGAACTAGCCAACCTTTCATTATTCGCACCCTCCTCAAGTGCAATCGAGGATAAGTGAACCTGATATATAACTCAACTGCGAAGATACGAAAAATTTCCAATGGAAGAAGACTTATTTTTAAAGCGAAGACACGTCGGAATCAAAATAAGAAAGCGTTATAAACATGTCCCTAATACACTGGAAACGGTATTCCACCAAAGTTCTTCCATTGTAAAGGGAATAAAATGACTGAATCCAACATTTTCACGCAGTATATGCAAAGAAGAAACGTGATAGTGAAGGATAAGAAGATACTTCAGTCTTCATACATCCCCGAAAACCTTCCTCATAGAATGGACAAGATCAACGAAGTGGTGGAGATCATCGCTCCTTCTCTGAACAAAGACAAGCCGTCCAACATTCTCATCATAGGAAAGACTGGAACCGGTAAGACGGCGGTCATGAATTTCATCGGAAAAGAGCTTAGAAAAGCAGACCCGGAACAAGAGAACTGCGCATTCATCTATGTCAACTGCGAAGTCGTCGACACCCCTTATGGAATACTCTACAACATGTCCAACCAGATCATCGTCGAACCGAGCATGAAGATACCGTTCACAGGATGGAGCCTCGATAAGATCTTCTCAGAATTAACGAGATATATCGATAAACAAGACAAAATCTATGTCATAGTCTTGGACGAGATCGACAGGTCATTCCAAAAGAACGGAGACGACATTTTCTATTTCTTGACGACTATCAACGAGGTTCTTGAGAATTCCAAGGTTTCGATTATCGGAATCACTAATAATGCGAAATTCACGGAATTCCTGAGTCCGAAGATTAAAAGCCGTCTCGGAGAAGAGAAAATCATCTTCCCGCCTTACAATGTGACGCAGCTGCAGGATATCCTTTATGAAAGAGCCAAATTCGCTTTCGATGAAGGAATTCTCGAACCTGATGTCATTCCTTATTGTGCCGCATTGTCCGCTCAAGAGATGGGCGACGCAAGAAGGGCATTGGATCTGTTAAGGATATCTTCCGATATCGCTGAAAGAAACGGCGACAAGAAGATCACTGCCGCCCATGTCCGCTTCGCGAAGAACAAGATAGAGTTGGATGCCGTCTCTGAAATCATTAAGACGTTGACTATTCAATCTAAAACTGTTCTTTTCAGTGTCATATTGAATAATGAGGAAGGAAACGATCCTATGACCACTGGAGACGTATTCACGAAATACAAGTACGTCTGCGAGATAATCGGTCAATCCGTTCTTACTCAGAGAAGGGTTGCAGGTCTTATTTCCGAATTGGATATGCTCGGAATCGTTCATGCCAGGGTGAAATCCTTCGGACGTGCAGGACGTACAAGGGAGATAGAGCTCAGCACTCCTAAGGAAATCGTCAACATGATAAAGAACGATCCTGCTTTCATAGACTTTTTCAGTTACAAGCCTCTTACCCAGACCACTATCTGCCGAGGTTCCAGTGGAAGGATTTTGAATATCCAGGTCAAGACCTTTGATTCTGTTTTATTATTAATATTCGGCTTTCGATTTCGATTGAAAATCTTTTGATCAAGTCTTTTATGAAGGGTATTTTGCTTCCATATCTTCGTTTCTCAGTCTGTTTTTCACCATCAAAGAAGAAGCATACCCCTTGGAACATGTTCCAGTGGAAATGGAGGGGTGGGGGGCTATTCCCTCACTTTTCCTCTTTTCCTGACTTGGAAAACTTCCATTGGATTCCGAAATCCACCAGAATCACCGTAACGATCAGTAAAATGATGACCATCGTCAAAGACGGCAGGCTGTTTGGAACATATTTCAAGTTGGCGCTGTTATTTCCAGTAAGGATTTTCACTGCGCCTAACCAAGGAAGCTCGGCAACAGGGACGGACCTGATGTCGTCTTTTCCGATCGGATGGTTTATGATTCCGGTAGTCTGATCGAAGCTGTTGTTGGTCACAGGATTGTCGCCCATGGTCAGGAATCCCGATTGTTTCGTCAGGCTGGTGAGCGAGATGCTGACGTCCTTTTTCGATTGGGTGATGTCCTGGAATACCAAGGTTCCTTGGAGATTGCTTGGGTCCTTCGTCTCTATGACGCCTTCGTTTGTCGTGACTCTGCAGTACCAATCTCCTTTGTATCCGACAAGGTCCTCGGAACTCCATCTTTGCTTCACCGAATCCCATTCCAGCCATACTATCGCCCTGTGTATGACCGGATTCGAGCTGCTGTTCCGTTCGTATATTATCACCGAACCGTAGTCTCCGAAAGTGGAGTACCCTGTCTGGGTCCCCTCGACATAGCTTTGAACAGTAGCCTTGTCTTTCGCCTTCACGACTACTATGTCGCCGGTGTCTATGCATCCTATCTGCGACCTGTCGTTGTCGTGCTGCATGCTCTGGGACATCACCACGCTGAACGGGACGTTCATCCCGGTGTAGGCGATAAGCGCGACGTATCCTCCAGCCATGACGGCGATGACGGCCACGATGACTATGAGCATCTTTTTGTTTTCGGAATTCACAACCGTCAAACGTTCTGCCCATATTCATGTGTTTCTTAGGCTCATATAATATATTGTATTGATAATCACGGCTTATGAACAGGCCCAGCAACGACGAGTACTTCATGGAGATGGCCATGCTGGTCTCGACCAGGTCCACTTGCGTCAGAAGGAAGGTCGGGGCGGTCATCGTCAAGGACAAGAGGGTGCTTTCCACCGGTTATAACGGATCCCCCAAGGGAACTCGTCATTGCGAGGAACTCGGATGCATAAGGGAGCAGCTCCATGTCCCATCCGGCACCCGTCATGAGCTTTGCAGAGGCGTCCATGCCGAGCAGAACGCCGTGGTTCAAGCGGCGTATTTCGGTGTGAG
>JAFZXW010000194.1 GCA_017616575.1 Candidatus Methanomethylophilaceae archaeon | reverse complement strand
TTCCCGGGGATGGACCCGGCGGTGTTCGAGGACGTGTTCATGAAGTCCAAAGGGGTGGTCATAGCCGGTTCCGGGCTCGGGCACGTGAACGAGGGGATGATCCCGCTGATAAGGAAGGCGAATGAGAACGGGACCGTCGTAGTCATGACGTCCCAGTGCCTCAACGGGAGGACGAACCTCAACGTGTACAACACCGGGAGGGACATGCTGGCCGCCGGCGCGGTGACCGTCCTGGACATGCTCCCGGAGACCGCCTACGTCAAGCTGATGTGGGCCCTCGCGAATTCCTCGTCCCCCGAGGAGGCCAAGAGGATCATGAAGACCCCGCTTGCGGGTGAGATGTCCGACAGGAGGGCCGTCGATGAGCGACGACTACGAGAAGATGTGCGGGATCGAGATCCACCAGCAGCTGGACACCAGGAAGCTGTTCTGCTCCTGCGAGTCCAGGCTGTGTGAGGAGGGGTACGGCGGGATCTTCAGGAGGCTGAGGCCCACCACCTCAGAGATGGGGGAGGTCGACCGTGCCGCGCTGGCCCAGTTCCAGAGGCATTTAGGATACAGGTACCAGTGCTGCCGCGGCACCAGCTGCCTGGTGGAGCTGGACGAGGAGCCTCCGCACGACGTCAACCCGGACGCGATGCGCATAGCGCTGACCTTCTCGGAGATGCTGGGCGCCAACATCGTCGACGAGGTCCATTTCATGAGGAAGATCGTGGTGGACGGCTCCAACACCTCCGGGTTCCAGAGGACCGCCCTGATCTCCACGGACGGGCATGTGGATGTCGGGGACAGGCAGGTCTCGATCCTTTCGGTTTGTCTGGAGGAGGTCGCCTGCCGCCGCGTGGAGGCGAAGGGCGACGAGGTCGTCTGGAGGACCGACCGCCTCGGGATCCCGCTCATCGAGGTGGCCACCGGCCCGGACATGAGGACCTCGGAGGAGGTCATGGAGGTCGCCTACAGGCTCGGGACGCTCCTCAGGGCGACCAAGAGGGTCAAGAGGGGGCTCGGGACCATCCGCCAGGACCTCAACATATCCATCCCCGGAGGCGCCCGCATAGAGTTGAAGGGAGTGGGGGAGCTCAGGCTCATCCCCGATTACGTGAGGAACGAGGTCGCCAGGCAGAAAATGCTGCTCCGCGTCCGCGACATATTGAAATCCAGAGGGACGAAGCCGGCCGAGTTCAAGCCGGAGGACGTCACCGGCCTGTTCGAGACCTCCGAGTCCAAGGTCATCAAAGGGGCTCTCGCCGACAAGGGCAAGGTCATAGCCGTCCGCCTCCCTGGCTTCGCCGGGGTCATGAACGGGGACGGCGGCACCCTCAGGCTCGGCGCCGAGATGGCCCAGCGCGCACGCACCAAGGGCGTCAAAGGGATATTCCACTCCGACGAGCTTCCGAATTACGGGATAGAGCAGCGCTACGTCGACGAGCTCAGGGGTTTCCTCGGCATGACCGGGGAGCATGACGCGTTCGTCATCTGCGCCGCGAAGGAGAAGAAGGCGTGCGACGCGCTGGAGATGGCGGTCGAGAGGGCCAACGAGGCGCTCGTCGGGGTGCCCGAGGAGACCAGGGACCCCCTCCCGGACGGCACCACGAAGTACTCCAGGCCCCTTCCGGGCGCCGCCAGGATGTATCCCGAGACGGACGTTCCGCCAACCTTGATCACCGAGGCGACGATGGCCGATATCAGGGCGAACATGCCAGAGTTCCCGGAGCAGATCGAGAAGCGCCTTGTGGAGCAGTACGGGATCAACGCCCAGCAGGCCAGGCAGCTCGTGAGGCAGAGCTCCGACGAGGTCTTCGAGAGGATCTCCGAGGACAAGTCCATGGCCTCAGTCGCGGCTACAACCCTGCTCAACACGTTCAGCGAGCTGGAGCGCGCCGGGGCGGACGTCCGCTCCATATCCGACGACTCCCTGGTCGGCCTCTTCGGCATGCTGAAAGAGGGGAAGTTCGCCAAGGAGGCGCTCCCGGCCATCCTGGAGGAGATGTCCTCCGGGACGGACCCGGAGAAGGCCGTGTCGAAGCTGGGGCTCGAGGCGGTGGACGAGGGCGAGGCGATGGCCGTCATAGAAGGCATCGTCAAGGAGCGCGAGGAGTTCATCCGCTCCAAGGGCATGGCCGCGGTGGGACCTCTGATGGGTCCCGTCATGGGCGCCCTCAAGGGCAAGCTGGACGGGAAGCAGGTCAACCGCCTGCTGACGGAAGCCATAAAGAAACTGCTGGGCTGAGGGGGCATCCCGTCCCCCGGCCCTTTTCCTTTTAAGGCCTACGGGCTTCAATCGACTTTGTCAGGGCCTTTGCAGCTGGCAATAGCGGCAGAACAGCCCCATGACCTCTTCCGGGGAGTAGCCCTCGTTGTCCATCCACCAGCGGACGGTCTCGGCGAACCAGCAGACGCTGTGCTCCATGGCGTAGTCGCCGGGGACCCCGTCCGGGACGGCAGGGCGACACCTCCCGAAGACCTCCCTCAGATGGTCTTTGAAATAGCGCATGAACACGTCGCCGCTCTCGCTGGACAGTATGCTTCTGATGTAATCGCGGCTGTCCCGCATGTGGTAGAGGATGTGGGTGAGCTCGTCTTTGAAGCCGTCCCTCTCCGAGAAGTCGTGGGTGACCTCCTTGGCCGGATGCTTGGAGAAGGCATGCGCGAAGATCTCCTCGCAGAGCACGTTCAGAAGATCCTCCTTGACCTCGAAATGGGAGTAGAACGTGCTCCTTCCTATATCGGCGCGGTCGATTATGTCTTGGACCGTGATGTCCGGGTAGCCCTTCTCCTCCAGCAGCCCCACGAACGCCTCGAAAACCGCTTTCCTGGTCTTTACCTGACGACGGTCCATGTTCCCGGAATCGCACGCTCGATATCAAATCTTCGTATTTCGGACGAAGGATTCAATTGAACACAATATAAGATACTGAACATAGTGTTCATTATTAATATCAGATAACGCCATCCATGATCCATGTCTTACATGAAGAGAGCCAACGACTTCCTCGCCGGCCCGTGGATGACCGCGGTCGGGGGCGTGTTCCTGTTCCTGGCGTTCGTGCTTCCCCGCATCGGGTATCCGGAAGGGGAGCTCCTGGCATGGGTCTGCGTCGCGATATGCGGGATCCCGTTGCTCTACCTCTCGGTCTGGCGCCTGATTTACAACAAGGGGATATCCAAGATCTCCTCGGCGCTGCTGATCACGATCGCCATGGTGGCGGCTCTTGCGATAGGGGACCTGTTCGCGGCAGGCGAGGTCGCATTCATAATGGAGATCGGGGCGATTCTGGAGGACTTGACGGTGAAGAGGGCCCGCAAGGGGCTCCACGAGCTGATCTCCATGGTCCCAGCCACTGCCAGGAGGATCGTGGACGGGAAGGAGGAATCCGTCCCGGTCACCGACATCCGCGTAGGGGACGTGGTGAGGGTGGTTCCCGGGGAGACCGTACCGGTGGACGGGGTCGTGATGAGCGGCGAGACCACCATGGACCAGTCGGTGATGACCGGCGAGAGCCTCCCGGTGGACAAGGCTCCCGGGGACGAGGTCTACAGCGGCACGGTGAACCGTTACGGGTCCGTGGATGTCAGGGTCACGAAGGAGGGCGAGGACAGCTCCCTGCAGAGGCTGATACGCCTCGTGGAGGACTCGGACAAGAACCAGGCGCCTACCCAGCGCATCGCAGACAAGTGGGCGAGCTGGCTGGTGCCGGTGGCCGCCCTCATCGCGGTCGCCGCATACCTCGTCACGGGAGACGTCGTCCGTGCCGTCACCGTCTTGGTGGTGTTCTGCCCCTGCGCCTTGATCCTGGCCACGCCTACCGCGATTATCGCCGCCATCGGGCAGGCGACCAAGCACGGGGTGATCATCAAGTCCGGGGCGGCGCTGGAGGCCATGGGGTCCGTGGACACCATAGCGTTCGACAAGACGGGGACACTGACCAGAGGGACCCTGGAGGTCGGGGAGGTGGTGTCTTTCTCGGACCTTTCCGAGACGGAGGTCCTGAGGGCGGCCGCGTCCCTCGAGAGCAGGAGCGAGCATCCGATAGGGAAGGCCATAGCGGCCGAGGCGGAGAGGCGCAGAATCACTTTGGATGAATGCGAGGGATTCTCCGCATCCGCGGGCAGCGGGGTGGAAGCGGTCATCGGTGGGGACAGATACCGCGTCGGGAGCCCGGCGTTCGTGTTCGGAGAAGGCGTTCCGTCCGGGAAGGCGTCCGAGGTCGTATCCCGCATGAGGTCCGAGGGGAAGGCTACTGCCGTGATATCGAAGAACGGCGATGCTATTGGGGCCGTGTCCCTCACCGACGTCCTCCGCCCAGAGGCTCCCGGAGTGATATCCGAGCTGAATTCCATGGGGGTGAAGACCGTCCTCCTCACGGGGGACCACCGGGAGGCCGCAGAGCGTTTCGCATCGGTTGCAGGGGTCGGGGAGGTATATTCGGATCTGCTTCCGGAGGACAAGCTGGAGCTGCTTCGCAGGTCGGGCTCCAAGGTCTGCATGGTAGGGGACGGAGTGAACGACGCCCCCGCTTTGAAGGCGGCGGACGTGGGCGTGGCCATGGGCGCGATGGGGAGCGGGATAGCCGTCGAGGCCGCGGACATAGCGCTGATGACCGACGGGATCGGCAGGATGCCGTATCTGAAGTGGCTGTCCGATGCGACCGTTAGAACGATAAGGGCGGCTATCGCGACGTCCATGTGCATAAACGCCGTGGCGGTGTCGGCTTCGGTGGCCGGGCTGCTGAACCCGACCACCGGGGCGCTGGTCCACAACGCAGGGTCCTGTCTGGTGGTCCTGCTCGCCGCTTTGTTATATGACAGGAAGTACCCGGGGGACAAGAAGGCCCGGAGGTCACTTGATGATGACCCTGAAGCACCCGTTGTTGCTGGTGGCGGCGTTTATGCTCCCTGACTTCTTCATGTTCCTCTTGACGGCTTCGAGGATCTGCTTGACGTCCGTCTTCTCCTCTATGAGGAATTCGAACGAGTCTATGTTCTTCGACAGTCTGTCTCTAATGTAAGGCTCTGAGTCCTTGACCGTCTTGAACCTGCTCTTGTTGACGGTGTAGAAGTTGTACTGGTCGTCCGTGCATTCGGTCTTCCGGTCGAATCCGTGCGTCTGGCGCATGAAGCCGTCGTCGCAGTTGAAGTAGGAGTGGAGCCCTCCGAGGTCGGCGGTGACGTCGACGTGGTACCTCTTCCCTGCGAGCTCTATCACGTTCCAGCGGTGGCCCTCCTTGTTGAGCGTCCCGGAGACCATCGCGACCTTCACGCCGCATGCGCAGCACAGGAATCCGAAGGCTTCCGCGATGCCTTCGCACACCCCTTTGCCGGTGAGAAGCGGGCCTACAGGGCTGTGGGAGGACACCGTGTCGGTGTTGTCGTACTTGACTGTCTCGACCAGGTAGTCGTGGATGGCCAGCTCGGCGCTGTAACGGGTCTTGCAGTCCTTCACGCGGGTCTCGAAGACCTTCTTCGCGACGGCCTCCATCTTCTTCGCGTACCCGTTCCTGTCCTTCATGAACTTGTTGTACACGAACATGATCTTGGCCTCGTTGCCCCTAGTGGCGATGTTCAGGCTGTTCTCCACGTAGAAAAGGGCCCAGTTGTCCTCGATGACCGCGATGAGGATGGACATCAGGTACTTGATCGTGGGCTCGCGGTGGCAGGTTATGATGATCTCCGGCTTCTCGGCCAGCATGGCCTGCTCCATCTTCTCGTATATGACGCGGTCCTGCGGGCCCAGGAGGCCGTAGTTGAAGCGCCAGTACCTGTTCATGTCCAGCGATGGCGTGAAGGCGCCGGACGTCGTGAATACAGGCTTCTGGGTATTGGAGGGCGCGGGACCGGGCCGGCCGGCCGACCTGTCGTGCTTCGGAGGCTCCTCTTTGGGCTCTTCCTTCGGCTCCTCTTTCTTCTTGTCCGGTTGGTTCTGATTGACGATCGAGTTGATCGTGTTAACGGCGTCCACGATGTTCTTTAAGTTCAGCATTCCTGTCCCATGGGCGATATCTCCCGCGTAGTATTTCATTTGGCCGTATGGCGTCGGAGTCTGATCTCGAGCACCCTCAGCCTCTCGAAGAACATGGCTTCTTCGCCTAGGACCTTTACTTGGAATCCTTCCAGGAGGCCGTCTAGGGCTTCCTGGTCCATGAGGGACGATACGACCACGACCACCCTGCCGTTTTCTGAAAGAAATCTCGGCGCCTCGTCCAGCAGCCTTGGAAGCGGCCCCAGCCCGTCCGGGCCCCCGGACCACGCCTTCGCCAGAAGCCCTTCCTCCTCCACCGGCAGGTACGGGAGATTGAAGACTATAGTATCAAAAGTTCCATGGACATTGCTGTACACGTCCGTTTCGACGATTTCCGCGGATAATCCGTTCGCCTCCAGGTTCCTTCTGGCAAGTTCGGCAGCTTTGGGGTTGACGTCCCCTGCGGTCACCACGCATCCTTCGGTGGCGCAATGGGCGGAGACGACGCCCGACCCGCAACCTATCTCCAGGACCCTCTCCCCAGGGAAGACCTCCAGCGACTCTATGAGCAGGATGCTGTCCTCCGAGGGCGGATAGACGTCGGGATCCCCCGCCATCACGAGGTCAGGGCGGTATTTCATGGCGTCATCCAAGACAGGGACGGTTTTAACAATGTCGGAAGAAAGCCATCGCCTTCCGCCTGCGCATGTACGCCAGAGCGGGGATTGCCATCAGCGCCACGCCTATCAATTCCGCCGCCGCCAGGCTGTAGAACACGTAGTCCCTGGACGCCTCGGCGGTTGCGGCGAGTAGGACGATTATCACAACGTTCCTGGCGAATGACGAGGCCAAAGATACGTCTGCCTTTCCCAGGGCCTGAAGCAGAGCGGAGCACACGTCTATCAGGCCTATGAACGGGATGAACGAGCAGTATATCCTCAGAACGGCCGCGAAGTCGGAACGGAGGACGGTCATGGAGCCCGAATAGGTGAACGGCAGCACGGCGTCCTCCGCCAGGACGAACAGCGCCAACGCCATCAGGGACATGGACAGGAAGCAGATCCAGCAGGAGCGGCGGAACGCATCGTCCGCTTTTTTGCAATCGTCTACCGCGAACGCCGCCGAGCATATAGGCACCAGGGCGGCCCCCACGGCCGATGATATCACGCATGCGGCGGAGACGTACATCCATGTCATGGAGTACAGGGCCACGGTGGTCGCATCGCTGCCGGATATGATCAGGACCCTCTGGACCATCGACATCAGGTAGACCAGGAAGAACTCGGCGGAGCGTGGGGCGCCCGCGCGGAGGACCTCCGCAGAGTCCTTCCGGAACGATCCGGCGCTTTCCAGGCGCAGGACCAGGCTCCCATTGTGGTACCAGTAGGCGCACATGACGCAGGAGACGCCGGAGGAGACGGCGGTGGCGAGCCCGGCGCCGGTCAGGCCCATGCCGAGGCCATAGATCAGAATGGGGTCCAGAACCATGTTCGTGACAGCCCCTGCGGCCGTCATCGACATCGTCTTCTTGGCGGCGCCCTCTCCGCGCATTGTACCGGCCAACGTCCCGGAGAGGACGTTCATGGGACAAAGTAGCACTATAGGGATTATATAGTCCCTGCATTCCTCGCCGATATAGTCTGCGCCTAGCCACGATATGCAAGGATTCAGGAGGACGATCATTAGTGGTATGCATAGCAGGGAGATCAGCAACGAAGCGATGACTGCGCTCCTGGCGGCCCCTTGGGCGGATCTCCTGTCGTTCTTGCCGAGACGGGCGGACACGACCGCGGACGCCCCCACTCCGATCCCGGCGCCGATGCCGTTCAGTATCCAGTACAGGGGGCAAATCGTCGCGACTGCGGAGCTGGCCTCGATTCCCAGCCCGGAACACCAGGACGCGTCGGCGAACCCGTTAGCTTGGGCCACGGCATAGGAGACCATGAGGGGGATGGCCATGGCTAGGACCGCCTTCTTCGGGTCTCCCAGCATCTTCCCGAGGTCCTTCTCAGCCGAGGCGCTCATACGGCTGGGTATGGGGATGCGGCGATGTATAACCCTCGTCGGTCCTTGAGGCAGGACAGCGGTATGACGTACACCCCG
>JAFZXW010000010.1 GCA_017616575.1 Candidatus Methanomethylophilaceae archaeon | reverse complement strand
TATGTCACATGTTATCTCAAAACCAACATGTTCACGAATGGTAGGCTAATAAAAGAATTCTTCAGAATCGAGGCACATAGTCCTAAAAGAACAGATTGGAAAACATCGTATTGTTCTCCGGATTCGCAACTGTGTTTCCCTGAATCACCTGACCCCGGTCTTCGAGAACCCGCGAGGGGTCATCACGGACACCTTCTTGCCGTTGATCCCCAGGGCGACCCACACGGTCCCGCCGTCCAACGGCTCGGAGGCGTACCCTTTGTCAACGATCTGCCTGTACGCTACGTCCGCGGACGTCTCAGGGACGGAGACGGAAGAGGTCTTGATCTCCATAACGACGCTGGCCTCCCTCCCCTTTCCCGGGATGTATATGTCACATGCGCCGAACCCTTTAGGAATCTCCTCCGAGGCCTCCATCCCGCACGCCCTCAGCGTGGCCGATATGACGTTCTTGTACCGGTCGTGGGCGTCCCTCCCACAGTCAGACCACCCCCTGTCCATCGCATGCCCGGCGAGGACGAACTGCAGGTCGTCGCGTATCGCGTCGGCGTCCCCGGACATGATGTGCTCCTTCAGATGGAGGATCACCGCCTTGCCGCGCTCGGACGCCCTCGCCACCAGGGACTTGAACGCAGGGGCGATCTCGCGGTTGACCATCCCGACGTCGTACAGCTCGTCCTCGTCCCCGGTGAACTCCCCCGTGGGGTCCGCCCTGAGATAGCCGGCCATGGCCAGATACGAATACGCGAGGCCTGGATCGGAATCCCTCAGGAACAGGTCGGGGTATGAGACGAAACGCTCCAGCACCGTCCTGATCTTGGACCCGGGACGCTCGTACAGGTCCTTGAGCTCCTGCAAAGCTATGCCGTCGAGCCCCGATATCAGCCTCGGCGACAGCCCGCCACCGGTGGAGCCGTCCCAGTACTTCCTGGCAGGATTGGAGTCTCCGCGGGACCTGGAATCCAGATACTTCATGACGCTGCAGGGGTTGTACGCCTCGACGTCCCCGAACCTGTAGCCGTCGTACCATTCGCGGATCTCCTCCATAACCCCAGGCAGGTCGTTCCCGGACCTGGACAGCAGACCTTCGACCTCGTCTTCGGTGAAGCCGAACGAGTCCTGCCCCCTGGTGCTGAAAATATCGCATACGACCGGGTTGTTGAAGCTGCTCAGCATCCCTGCCTTCGCCAAAGGCATTATACCCGTGACCACGCCCGTGCGCAGATGGCGGTTGACTTTGAACGTCTGCTCCATGAACGCCCTCATGCGCTCGATCAGATAGTCATGATCGTCCTCGGAACGCATGTCCTGGAAGCAATGGTCGTACTCGTCGACCAAGACTATGGCCCTGTTCCCGCATGCCCTCTCCAAGACGCCGCACATGCCGGCGATGGAGCAATCCAGCTCCGGCCCTTCGAGACCTTTGTCGGAATAACGCTCCAAAGCCTCCATGCCGTCCTCGTCCAGACTCTTCGAGCGGTTGAGCCTTATGTCCCTGGAAACCCTGGAAACCATGCTCCTGAGGCTGTTTTCGAACGTATCAGGAGAAGATGACAGAGAGCTGAAGTCCATCCTGATCACCTGATAGGCGTTCCTGTGGCGCTCGCATTCCTCGCAAGACCCTACCATGGTTCCTTCGAACAGGTCCGGGCCGTCCTTGAAATCGATGTTGAAATAATAATCCAGCATGGAGAGGTTTATGCTCTTCCCGAAGCGCCTGGGCCTGGTGTACAGGAGGACAGAGCCGTCCGCGTCGCAGATGTCCTTGACCATCATCGTCTTGTCGACGAAATGATAGCCGCCTGTGACCAGGGCCTTGTAATCGAACACGCCGTCCGGGTATCTGCCTCCTGCCATGAATCAGAATTTCCCGTCTCCGTTTATAATCATAACGAAGAGTGTCGCTCATGCGAAGAAACCGCCGTACGACACGGAACCTCATCGATTCCTAGTTGTCAAATACTATAGTCTTAACTTGACCCTATCCGCTTCACCATGTACGGCAATTCTTCGGAATACCCAAGAGACCTATAGTACCCTCTGGCCCCCACGCCACACACCACCCTGATCCTGCGATATCCTTTCTCCCCGGATATCCTCTCGGCCTCCGCCGCCAGCCTCCTGCCGAACCCGCGGTGCTGCCAGTCGCCCTCGTCGCCTATGGCCGCCGGCCTCCCGAAGACCTTCAGATCCCTTCTAGAGGCCGCGGAGTCCAGCCTCCGCCTGGCATAGCCGATCAGCGATCCCCCGGCGTCGACCGAGAGGAAATGCTCCGTGCCGCCCGAGGCCTCGTAAGCCAAATCATTGAGACTATAGTCCTCTGGAACCTCGGACTCCGACCTGCCGGCCTCCCTGCAGCGGATGCACCCGCACCTCCTGCCCTGGGCGGCCATCCTCTCCTCCACTATCTGGCGGATGTTGCTCTTGGTTATCCCCGCGGCTATCTGAGGGGCCGGTATGTCCCTCTGGATCCTCTGGATGCGCACATAGCTTGGAACCAGCGACTTCATCTCGCACAGCAGCCCCGCGGCGGCGTCGACGTCGTAAGGGACATAGCCTCCAGACTCCCACATGTCGTAAACCTTGGTTCCGGCCACCACCAGCGTGGTGTATATCTTCAGCATGTCCGGCCGGAACCCCGGGTCGTCGAACATCCTGCGGAAGCATTCCAGGTCCTTCTCCGGGGAGGACCCGGGAAGCCCCGGCATTATGTGGTAACAGACCTCCAGGCCGTGGCCCTTGCAATCCATGGTGCACCTGCGGACCTCCTCCACCCCGTGACCCCTGTCGACCCCGACCAGTATCCCGTCGTCAAGGATCTGGACTCCGAGCTCCACTCTCGTCGCGCCCAGGGCCATCGCCCTCTCGATCTGCTCCGGGCCGAACACGTCCGGGCGTGTCTCCACCGTCAACGCCACGCACCTGTGGCCGGAGGCCTCGTTCGCCCTCATGGCATCCTCCAGGCCGCCGGAATCGAAGCCGTTCATTGCGTCGAAGCACCTGCGGACGAACCATTCCTGGTAATCCGGGTCGCGGCTGGTGAACGTCCCTCCCATGATGATGAGCTCGACCTTGTCGGTGTTGTGGCCGATCTCCGTGAGCTGCCGTATGCGGTCTCCCACTTGCAGGAACGGGTCGAAGGAGTTCCTCCCGGCGCGCCTGGCCGCAGGCTCGAACCCGGTATACGACTGGGGGGACCCGTTCCCGACCCCTCCGGGGCAGTAGGCGCACTTCCCGTGGGGGCAGTCGTGCGGAGACGTCATCACGGCGACAACGGCGACCCCGCTCACGGTGCGGGACGGCTTCTTCAGCAGCAGCGGGACAAGAAGGCCCCTGTCCTCCGGGGCGACCTCCGCCAGCACGGCGGAATTCGGCGGGACGGTCTCCAGCCCGTGCTTCTTGCACAGCTTGAGCTTCAGGTTCTGCAGGGAATCCCTGTCTGAGACCGTGCCGTCCTTCACCGCGGCTATCAGCTCCCCGGCGAGGGCCGCCGTCCTCGGGTCATCCATAATACGCGTTCCCCTGGTCGGCGGCGCCGTCCTCTCCGCAGGGGGATTCCATCAGGTCCATGTACTCGATGCTGGACGAGTTGATGTAGCGCAGAGTCCCCTCGTCGGTCTCGAAGACCAGGGCGGTGCCGCTTCCCAGGACGGACACCCCTTTCAGGATCCCCTCCGTCATCCCGTCCTCGCCGTGACGGACGCGGAACCTGGAGCCAGGCATCGCGGCGTACACGTCGGTCATCGCGGCTCCCTCCTGGACACGATGTCCTGGAAGTGGACCACGGTCTTGCGGTAGTTCTCCATCGCCATGGAGACGTTGGACTCGACGAACGCCCATGCTTTGGACAGATCTCCGAACCTAATGCGGTACCCTTTGCGGACCTGGCCCTCGCTCTCGACGTCCATCGACTCGAGCAGGTCCATCGCCTTCAGCTTGTTGATGTGGCGGTACACCGTGGGCTTGGTGGTCCCCAGGAGGGCTGCCAGCTCCTCCGCCGACCACGCCTTGGACGGGAACGCCATGAAATAGTCCATGAAAAGACGGTACGGGACGCTGTCCCTGAGGCCGGTAGCGCCGGTCCTCGACTCGTATCCCCTCGGAAGGTAGCCGATCTGCGTAAGGAGCGTCTCGGCCACGATGTCCGGGTCCGACTCCCCCACGAGCGGGGTGTTGCTGACGACCTGCATCTCGAACAATTCGTGTCACCGTCGCTTCGAATGACTCAGGATGTTTTATTATTTTAGGTGGCAACGCAACGTGCGTGCACGGCCCGTCCTTTTTACCTCGATACGCGGAACAAGGGAGCATGAGCACCAGATGCGTGATATGCATTGCCGAGGACGGGAGATTCAAAGGGACCCTCTGCCGCTGGGACGGCTATCCGGCGGACGTGGGAATGACCCTGCTTAAGGCATACAGCGACCGCCGCCTGCTTGAGAGGCTGGTCTCCATGGGAGGGATAAGCGTCCTGCGCGTGTCGATAGACGGGACCGCGTTCCTCGGCGACGGCAGATGGCCCAAAACGGCGGACGACCCCGCCGACCTGATGGAGGAGGCGGGCGCCGACTACGCCTACGTCTTCGAGGAGGACGGGAGGTGGACGATGATGAGGCACGGCGTCCCGGACAGGATGTCCCTGCTGGACGTCCTGCGGGAGGAGTGCCCCTCCAGCTTCCGATCGCATCGAGGCCAGGAGGCGGTCGACCGCCAGGATCACGCTGTTCTTCGGGATGACCGTCGAGACCGGGACAGAGAGGATCTTCTCCACCGTCGGGGCGACTATGGGCGCGCATACCACGCCCAGGGCCCCGTCCCTCTCTGCGCGGACCGCCGCTATTATAGCGTCCTCCACGGTGGACACGGGGTACTCCCTCACGTGGATCTCGGTCCCGTCGTAATCCACCGACTTCGGGAGGTTCTCCATGACGTTCATGAAGGCTATGACGGCGATGAAGCGCTGGTCGTCGGCCTTCATTATCATCTTGAGGGCCTTTATCACCTGGCGGACCGTGCGCAGGTTGGGCTCGCGCTTGTCCTCCAGGAGCTTGTACATCGTGCTCTGCGATATCCCTGAAATGTTGCAGAACTCGTTCAGGGACATGTTCAGCTCGTCGTCGAGGATGTTGCGGAGGGCCTTCTGGAAGCCGCCCTCCTCCCTGAGCATCCCTGCTATCAGGTCGGGGACGGTCATTCCAGGCGCCTCGCGAAATCCGCCGCGGACATCCCCGCGACGCAGCCCTGGCCTACCGCCTTGGCGACCTGCCACGGCCTTCCGGTGACGTCCCCGCAGGCGAACACGCCGGGGACCTCCGTGGAGCAGTCCTGGCCGGCCTTGACCGTGTCGTCGATCTCGGGCATTATCCCGAGGTCCATAGCCAGGTCAGCGGAGGACCTCGCCCCGAGCTCGATGAACACCCCGTCCACCTGTATCTCGGCGCCGTCCTCCAGCACCAGGCGCTCCACCTTCCCGTCGCCCTCGATGGCCTTCGGCCTCCCGGCGTGCGGGACCGCGCCGGCCTCCAGGGCCTTCGACGCGAGTCCCTCGTCCGCGGCGTCCTCCCAGCGGACCCAGTGGGTCTCCGACGCGTAGGAGGTCATCAGGCGCGCGGAGGCGGCGGCCTCAGAGTCGTTCCCGACCACGGCCACCCTGCGGCCCTTGTAGAAGTTGCAGTCGCACACGGCGCAGTAGCTGACGCCTTTCCCGGTCAGGGCCTTCTCCCCCGGGATCCCGAGAAGCCTCCTGGCTATCCCGGTCGCCAGCACGACGGCCTTGGCGGAGACCTCGGAGCCGTCCTCCATCCCGAATACGAACCTGCCGTCCAAGGCCGACGCGGACATGACGTTCATGTCCAGGAACCTGGCCCCGAACGACTCCGCCTGGGCCCTCCCGTCGGCGAGGATCTCCTCCCCGGGGCGGCTCGGGACCCCCAGGTAGTTCTCTATCCTGGCGCCGTACGCCCCGCTGGACGCGGCCTTCCCGGCGACTAGGACGGAGGCCTTCTTCCTGGACGCGTGTATGGCGGCCTGCAGCCCGGCGGGGCCGCACCCTATGACGAGGACGTCGGCCTCCATGTTCAGCGGAACCCCAGGGCCGCCAGGAGGTCCTCCTTGGGCCTGAGCCCGACCAGGGTGTCCACGAGGACGCTGTCCCTGAACACGAGGATCGTCGGGATCGCGTTGATGTTGAACCTGACCGCGATGCCCTGGTTCTCGTCGGTGTTCAGCTTCGCGACGCCGGCCCTTCCCTTGAGGTCCTCGGCGAGCTCCTCGATTATGGGGCCCATCCTCCTGCAAGGGCCGCACCAGGGCGCCCAGCAGTCTATGATGGCGAGGCTGTTCTCGTCTACGAAGCTGTCGAAGTTGGACTCGTTGAGTTCGGTTACCATTCCTAACACTCCGTCATGTATTCGTCTCACCCCGATAAAAAAGCGACGGGAAACGAGAACGTTTAAACCATCCTGGCCGTTGGCTCGTCTTGGATATCGACCAGGAAAGGAGGTGCCGGATGAACGGGAGCAAGCCGAGGGCCAACAAGGAATTCCACATCGACAGCATCGAGCGCGTGACGGAGGACGGCACATCCAGGCTGGAGTGCGTTCTTGAGGTCCGCAACAGGTCCAAAGGCCTGACGAAGACCAGGAACCTCGTCTACGAGGCCCCGGAAGAGTACGGCAAGTACCTCGTATGGGAAAGGTGCGACGCGTTCGTGGTCCTGATGCTCCACACCGCCCTCGACAAGGGGTTCGACATATCCTCCGACGTACCCATGTCCTCGGACCTGCGCCACAACCTCGTGGAGGGCCTCCTGCCGCCGCTCATCAAGAACGGCAAATACGAGATCTCCCTGGACGCCGGGACCGCCCCTCCGCTGCCGGCCGGGAAGGGCGCGGGCACCGGGCTGTCGTGCGGCGTGGACTCCCTCCACACCATCCATAAATACGTAGAATACCCCGACGAGGACTTCCGCCTGACCCATCTCTGCATCAACGACGTGGGCGCCTTCGGGAACCACCTGTATTGGAGGATCGGCGAGGAGAAGGTCCGGGAGAACTCCTACGCCCGGGCCAGGAAGGCCGCCGAGGAGATCGGGCTCCCCCTGATAGAGACCAGGTCCAACGTGGCCCACGCCATGCATCTGGACCACGTGTTCACCCACTCATTCTCCTCCGCGTTCGCGACCATGTGCCTGAAGAAGCTCTGGAGGCGCTACTACTACTACGCGTCGGCGGGGATGGACTTCGTGTCGAACTTCACCCTCGAAGGCTGGCTGGACAGGAAGCCCGCCACCTACGAGCCCCTCCTCCTCCGCGAGCTCAGCACCCCCGGGCTGACGTTCTACTCCGCCGGGGAGATAGAGTCGAGGCTGGACAAGATCGCGAAGATCGCGGACTACAGTGTGGCAAGGAAGCACCTGTACTCCTGCACCTGGGACCTGGAGAACTGCGGCGTTTGCAGGAAGTGCATCAGGAACCTGACCTCCCTGGACGCCCTTGGGAAGCTCCAGAACTTCTCCGGGGTGTTCGACCTCGACCATTACGAAGTCCACCGGCAGTACCACCTCTGGAAGGTGTACGACGGGAAGGACGACTGGTTCATCGGGGAGGTCTACAGGAGGCTGATGGAGAAGAAGGACCCGCTCATGCTGGAGATAGACAGGATGGGCAAGGCTGTGGACAGGTTCGACATGCTCTGGAAGAACGGCGACCCCGACGACGACAGGAAGGCCGTGGGCGCCGTGAAGCCTTACGTCGGCTACGCCGTGGCCCCGAGCCTCCGGATGGCCAAGGCTTACAAGCTGGGCAGAGGCGTCCCGAAAAGCCGCGCCAAGTACCTGGAATGCCTGGAATACTGCCGTCAGCAGTACCGGGACGAGGTCGACGCGGGGTTCTAGTCCACCTACCAACTTTTCGACGTCCTGTGGAAGCTAGGCAGATACGGCGACCTGCTCCCGACGCTGGAGCCGATGCTCGCGTTCGACCGGCCGGAGGCGATCGTCCGCCTCGGGCGCATGTACGCCAAAGGCGTCGGCGTGGAGCAGGACCTGGAGGAGGCCAAGAAGCTCATGCTCCAGGCCTCCAGAAGGAAGCCCGCATACAGGCAGGAGTACGAGGCGCTCCTCAAGGAGACGGAAGGCCTCGGCACTCGTCGTCCGCAGGAAGACATTTGAGCTCAGGGTATTCCCCGAGCTTCTTAACCAGGGAGTCCAGGTCCTGCCCGTACAGGTCGGACAGCTCCATGTGGAGGACCTCGATCCTCTCCGCCCCGCGGAATGCCCCCTTGTAGATCAGCTTGTCCACCGAGTGCCCGTGGGCGACGACGCGGTTGTCGCTGACCATGTTGTCGGCGTGGGCGACGATCTTCTCCTCCAAGGTGCTAGGCATGTAGTCCCCAGGCGGGAGCCCCAGCTCCTCCACGTCCTCCTGGTCCAGCCCCGCCCCGGTGTGCTTGCGGATTATGTCCACGATCTCATTCGGCAGACCCAGGCGCTCGGCGATCTTGGACCCCAGGTAGGCATGCATTATCGAATGGTCCACGGAACGGCCGATGTCGTGAAGCAGCGCGCCCGCCACCACCAGGTCCATGTCGACGCCTTCGATGTGCGAGGCGATCTCCTCGGCCACCGCCCTGACGGTGCAGCAGTGGACCACCACCCGCCTCTTGCATCCCTCCTTGACGAGGTACCGCACGCATGCCGCGTCGTCAGGGATTCTCGACAACGGTCTTCCCCCTCTCGTTGGGAACCACGGTCAGCTTCCCGTGGCGGTCGGAATAGAGCGCCTTGCCCTCGGTGAAACGGTCCAGGAAAATGGCCAGCGCGGCTATCTCCGAATGGGGCTGGTTCCCCACGGAGACGTTGAAATCGGCACGCTGGTAGACCTCCGGAGGCACCTTCTCCGCCCCGACGATGATCATTATGTCCTCGTCGCGGGGGATCTTCGGCAACGCCTCGTCCACCCTCTCGCCGTACATGGTGAGATGGACGACCTTGCCCTGGAACCCGCGGACGGCGTCCTGCCACCTGACCCCGGTCTTGATGCTGTAATCCCCGCCGAACCTCTCCGCGACGCTGCGGATGTTCTGCTCCAGGACCTCGTCGTACGTGTCGACGTATATGCCTTTGGCCCCGAGGGCCCTGGAAGAGAGCGCGACGTGGGTGGTCACCCTTTTATCCCTCTCGGGACGGTGGCCTATCCTCATTATCCAGATGTCGGACATCGCTTTATCTCTTCGCGGATGAGCTCTATCCTGTGCCCACGGTAATCCATCTTCACGGACCTGCGTACCAGGCTCTTCAGCATCGTCGAGGAAAGCCCCAACGCCTCTGCCACGTCCCCGGAGAACCTGCCGTCCTTCCCGACCTGCTCCAATATCTTCTCCTCGATGTCCGCGTACTCTTCGTCGCTCATCATGGCCGCGGTCAGGACGTCGCTGATCTCGTAGACCGGCCATTGCGCATTGATGTTGAAGGACGTGTAGTACGTGTGATACGACTTCTCCGGATACCCGCCGGTTTTGGCATGCCACCGGGTCTCGACGAGCTTCATCTTCTCGAAGAAGACGATGGCCTCCCTGCCCTCCGGACCGAACTTCTGCTCGATCTCGTCGGCGGTCCTCCATTCCAGGGTGACCTCCTTGAGGACGTCTCTTTTGACAGGCGTATCAACGGACCTGAGCATCGGGACCAGCTCCGATGGCTCGTTGATCACCTTTATTCTATTCATGCCTCAACCCATGCTGTATAAACTATTTATAAAATGGTAGAAGTACGGGTCTTTTCATTGCGAGAAAACACGTTTTTTGGCCGGATTGGTGCCGCTTGGACCATGGCTCCCGTATCCAACAGAAAGGTCTGGGGCGTATCCGGGAACTGCCTCTGGATGCTCCCGGACACAACCCGCAGGAAGCCAAGTTTTATCTACACGCCTATCAATCGAGAGGCAATGTCTGCAGAGAAGAAGCCCGAGCTGGCTTGGAAGTGCCTCGACTGCTACAGAACCTACAAAGGCCCCGACGGGGAGCAGAAGGCCCTGAACTGCTGCAACTCCATCGTCCAGGGAGTCTGGATCAACTACAGCAAGTGGGGCAAGCACAAGTGGTACGGGCGCTGAGCGTGCCTTGAAACATTCCAAGCCGTCCAGGCAACATGTCCTGGACGGACGAAACCAACTTTTTAGCTATGGCTTTAGCCCTTTTATTATAGTATTTCTTCTAAAATGCGCTTGCGCTTTGAACCGACCGACCTTCCGATCGATTGCTCTGAGACGGGACAACTGACGAAGACGCTGCACACAGAGGCTGGCGGTTCGTAAGTATTTTATATAAGACTTACAATCGCCAATTCATCAGGCCGCTGTAGCTCAGTAGGTAGAGCGTGTGACTGTTAATCACAAGGTCCTCGGTTCAAATCCGTGCGGCGGCGCCATTCTTCATTCTCTCTTCTAATTGTCCCTTATGACGCACGTTCTCCGTGTTTTTGATTGAAACGAAAGGATATTCTGTGTGGATCTATCGACGAATTAGGAAATCATCCCGAAAATCGGAAAAACCTTGTAGTCGAGTACAAGATTTTCAAAAGTCACAGACAAGAGCGACTGTCTTCGACAATATTCCCTGACAAGCGTGTCGAGGCTCCTGAACAGCCAGGACATCGTATAATCGAAGTGCTCCTGCCAGGTGTCCAATGCCAGGAGCATGAACGGATTCATGTCGACATGCTTGTCAAGGGTATCCCACTTCTCGTAGTTCCTCATGAAGTCGCTGTCGTGCTGGCTGATGTAGTTCGCCCCGTGGTCCAGTGCCTGGCGTATCAAGCCCTCCTTCTCGGAAAGGAGCTCCGACACCATGTCCGGGAACTCCTCGTACTCGAACAGCGACGAGTACCAGACGCTCTTCCAGGCGGCGTACAGGCGGCCGGGGTCGTTGGAACTGAGGGTGTTGTAGTTCCCGGCGCAGAGGTCGAAATCCCATATCGGCCCGCTGTAGAGCCTCTCGTCCGCCCCCCTGTGGAGGTAGAAGCTGGTGAGGTCGACGTCGACGTCGTGGAACAATTCCTCTACGACGTATGTGGACGCGAACGATTCCGCATCCAGGACCTCCTGGACCCTCCCCCAGTCGCCGGATCCGATGGCGTCCCAGACCTCGACCATGAAAAGCCTGATCATCTCGACCTGCTCCAGGGTGCAGCTGGGGTCCTTCACGGTGTAGTCCCTGCCGTTGACCGTGAAGTAATCGACGCCCTCCTCCCCCTCGGCGGAGGCATGGCT